>JAQBTH010000081.1 GCA_027623425.1 bacterium
TGCCTAACTGGTCGCAATACCAAATGTTAGTAGTAGAAAAGACTCCCGCATCGGGGGGGGCTGCTATAGCGGAACACTTATCTAGTCTAGATAAGCCGCTTGAAATGCTCAGCGCGTTAATTCATCACTCCACTCAAACCAAATTATTAGATAAACCAGAAAATGCGAATTTGTTACGCAGTGTTCATTCTCTATTAACGTGTCTGGCGTCGATTATTCCACCCAATGAACTGGAAAAACCCACGGCCACACAATTGCATATTCAGAATACCGCTCTTGGCAAGTCATGCCTTGCATTAACAGAGTCTCACAAGACAGACACCATTGTTCAGCAGTTAAATGATGTGATTGCCACCATGACAGATACGCTTTGTGATAGGCAACGGCAATGTATATTAGACACTCCCCTATTAATGTTTGCGCTGCATTAGATGGCGTTACGCTTGGGCATAACCCAGATGAGTTGTTAAAACAAGCTGATATTCAAGACTGGGTAAGTGAACACCCCGTAATTACCAAGGCAATTGACGCGACCACACCCCTTACCCCATTAGAAATAAACACACTTGTCGATGCACTACGTTCACTCTCTAGCGCAGCAGAAAGTGGGGCTGACACGAGTTTTGATTCATTACAGCACTACCTAACGGCTCGGCAAGCCGAAAAACAATTCCCAATACTTGTTAAGGATATCGCCACATTTTACTCTTAAAGGCTGAGCCTACCGATGAAAGAATACAAGATGCATTGCAACTATTTCCTCCTAAAGAAAGATCGCTTTATCAATGTCTTGATGGAACACGCCAACGCTTAGATGAAGCCATCGCCTTTCTTAATCAAAATGCCCCGTTTAATATGCTAAAAGAAGCGGTGGATACGGCTATTTCGACCACTACGGTATTACACGATCTTGCACCAGGGCTTCACATTCACCTTCGGGCATTTATTATGCGTTGCTTCCTGCCACAGGCCGATGTAGTTTCATATGATAGTTATTCAGCCAAACTAACGCAGTATATTCCCGCTAAATTGGTGCAAGCAATTAGTCTTAAAGTACACGACAGCCTGCCAAGTGCATTCAACAATCAACTTGAGTTATTATTTGGTTTAGTTAATATATTTAAATCCGACCAAACACTGGCCTCGAAGGATGCATTGGATAAATTCATACACTCGCTGGTGCCTCACAATTCGTCTAGCTATGGCTTTGAGCCCCCGAATTGTAACGACTATTTAGATTTAGCCGAAATTCCACCCGTATTTAATGAACTAAAATACCTAGAAGATCTTCACTCGTACTTCTCAAGTCAACCTGTTATGGAGGTTGAGTCAGATACAGATAGTGTGCCTAAATTTCGTTCTGCCATAGACTATGATCAACTTACATTTGCGCCCTCACTTACATTTGATATTGCACGGCAGCTACAATCCGAAGACCCCGAAACACAATTAATTGCCATTCAAACGCTCATGTTGATGCATCATGACCAAGCAGAAGGCAGCCCTGCCCTATTCATGCAGACCTTGCATATGCTGATTGCCAATAGTGAAGGAGAGATTCCACTGGGCAACCACACCCAGGCTATACTAACGCAATTAGCTGCCATACGCGCTACACTGTCAACCGATACATTAAAATCACTTTTTGACACCCATGTGGTGGATAAGTTCACCCTATATTCCCACCCCGAACACGTTGATTGTCCACACCGTATGCCATTATTTTTAGCACAGATTAGAACAGGCAAATGCCCAACCGATAGATCCATGCAACGAGAGTATCTATTAGAAATGGTAAATTCCCGTGCCCCCTTATTTCTTTTCGCTAATGAACCGAACCCCAATCCGCCATTTACCCCGCCAATTGTGCTGACTCTTTCCCAATTATTGAATTATCCAGAATATACAGAATTATTAGACTATTATGGCGCAAGCATTAGTGTGAATATTCAAAGCCAATCAGGGGTTAATTTAAGCCCTGAATACTTATCCATGGTGGATCTTTTAAACGAAAGAAGACAAATAACACCCAAACAAGCCGATTCACTGAGGTTAACATTTGTCACAACAAGTGCGTACCAAGGAAATTTACATCACTTACGCCACATCATTAATACCCCTACACTTTGGCACTATTTATCAATGCCCACAGACTCCGGCTTAACACCCTTTCACATCGCCTTGCAATACGGCCAAACGAATTGGGTTAAAACACTATTAACGGCCACCCAAAACAGCCCTAATTTGGCAAAATCATTATTTCCAACAACTACTCCAGATCCACTCATTCTAAATTTAGCCCTCGGTTCAAGAGACTCTGAATTAATCCGGCTTCTAATGGACTATAGTAAAAAATTTAAATCCATTTGCACGCCGGCATCTGGCAACTTAGCCGAATTTGAAGATGTCAATCATGGATTAAATGACGCGTCTTTACTTTTGTTATTAGAAGATTATGCTACTGCCCCTAGTCCGCGCCCCCCAATGCCCACTTACAAACTGCCTGGCCGAAATGGTCGCCAAATTGAGTTGGGAATTTTAAGCTATTACACAATACATCGGCCTCATCTATTTGAACCGTTTTTGGCGTTTGCAAAAAGACACCCTGACATAGCGAAAGAGTTGTTAACAGAACAGGATTTCACAATGGCAGTGTCGTGGTGCTGTGCAAATAACGACACCCAGCGATTGGAAATTATCTTAAATGCGAAACAGGAACTTCCCCATATGCAACGATTTCGTGCAACAGATCGCGTATACCCTGCTACAGAAGCTATTAAATATGGCGATGGACAGACACTTGATTGGATTCTGGCACGCGCAGAAACACACCCTGAAGATGCTCATTTATTATTAACTAGTACCGGAAGAAGCGCCTCGCAGTTACCCGGCAACACACAAACATTATTGCATGATGTTATTATAGCGAGTCGCCCTGATCTGTTACAAAAACTAGAGTCTTTATCCCATCGGTCACCGGCGATTCAAAGGCTATTGTTTCCTCCGAACTATGGATCACTGTATTAAAATTGGCCTTTTCGCATTTCGCTGCCACGCCACCACCGAGAACGATGCTAATGCATTTATTCAAAAAGCACGCATTAAGCGCCAATGGTCAGCTCAAGAAATCGTACTTTTGGGCAATTGAATCTGCTTATGTGAATAATCTTCCCGAAATTATTCGTGAATTATTTGAAACCGGCACAAATGAAAAACTACTTTCCCCGAATAAACGGATTAACACCACTCCAGGTCGCTTTGTTCGGACGTTTGATCTAATCACCAAAATGACCGAAGAATATGGGACTGCCTTTTTAGTCAAATTCCCACAGGTTGTAAATAATTTGAATCGGAGGCAATTAAATGCGATTCGTAACACCCTAAACCAAAGGTGGTCTACACATAGATGGACACTGAAGATTGACGAAAATTTCTTACAGAATCAACCAAACTTACGCCGCTATTTGTTTAGTCGGTAACCGATTAAAAACCCTCACTTATTTTACTAGATTTATCTAATTTTCAATGTTAATATTGAACAGTTTTTAATATTACATGTGATTGTATATTTTTAAATTCATTATGTATGTACCGACGCATTGCGTGTCGCGATACGGTTGTCACTGACATACCAAACCCGCCATCGCAACCCTATTCTCTACAAAGCACCATACAAGTCTTAAAAACGTTTGATATATTTAGGCAAAACTTACAACGCAATCTGCAATTAATAAAGTTTTCAAAGGCTGCAACAGGTGCGATTAAAAATGAAGACCGCGCGTCTCCATTAGGTTGTCTATATCAGCAACTACATGATCTCACTCCCTCGGCCGAAGAACAGGTAGAGGGCGATGCCCCTGCCATTAATGAACTACTTGAGTTGATTCAAAATATACTTACTACTGTACAAATGTTACACCTGATTTTAGGGGACCCTGCTTACGACAATCCGAATGCATTTTTGCCCTATAATCTGGCGACACTTACAGCCAAAGTATTCCCCTTTATGTTGGGTCTACATGCCATCTCATCCGGTGGGCTAACAGGTCTTGCTGAATTAATGAAAATTTTGCCTGATGGCGCCACTGCTGCCCGAGTAGAAGACCCTGCACTCTTTACTTTTGCCACTGGCGCCTCATTGGTTGCTGGGCTGATACAAGCCGCAAAAATGGGTGAAGGAGTGGTGGTCACATCACGTTCTGAACAAACACTACGCAATATGGCCGGTGATATGACCGCCTTACTAAATACCCTTGCTGCCAGAAAAATAAATGCTGGTGCTTCGGCTTTTGCTGGGGGGGTGCAAACGCTTGCTGGCTGCGTCTCCGTTGCCATTACCGCCATGGGTAATCACGGGGATATTGACGCGTTTTGCAGTGGGGCAAAATCCTTTGATGACGCAGGGCTTACTCCGGGGCCCATTACTAAAGCAAATTTATCCTTAGCAATTTTGTATCAAGTATTCATTAATATTACATTAACGCAATCTACCATTCAGCAATTCAGGGGCTATGCGTCGTTTCAACCATTAACCCAAAATCAATTTAAGATAACCGATGAAGCGTGGGACAGTTTTATTCCCGATTTTGGATTACTCAATCATCTAATGCAAGAAGCACTCGGAGTTAGCAGCACTGAAACCAATCCACTTTCTGTGGGAGAGTTTGTAACAGCTGTGAATCGCGTAACAAACGGTTTTAAGGCACAAGGCGATCGCAATAAAAAAGGAAGCATTGCGGCAACCGCTCTGTATGGTGTTTCAACCTATATTGGCAGCCTTATTTTGGGCACTTCGGCATATTATATGGCAACGGATAACGGAGAAGCATATTTGAAAAATGCGGCGTGTAAAGGTGAACTTCCGCCCTATTTCCCTGCTGCTTTTTTCCTCTACTTTGGAATCGGTGGAATTGCTCATATCCTTGCTGGTTTTACGGGTGCAAACCCACTGGGATACGCGAAGCAAGATGATACTGACACGCCATCACTCTGGTCTAGATTTTGCCGACTACCTGTTATTTCTCAACTACAATCGGGGGCACGCTATGCCGGTAAAACAGTTGCCCATGCCACTCGATTGGATACACTAATGCCCTCGAGTGTTTCTGACCAACAACGCATGCTGATTACTGCATTTATTATTATGGTTATCGCTAAATAAACGCTAAGCAGCACTTTGGCCCCACTATTAATCCCTCCTCCTGAAGCGCCTTCACCCAATACTCGGCCTCATGTACGCGATATTTTCAGCCAAAATGGTGAATCAGCTAGAACTCAAGCCCCTGAACTCACGCCCCAAATACAGGACCTCTTAGCAGATGATACTCCTATTGATGTACTAATTACCATCGTAAAGTCCGTATTAAGTGATGATGTTGCGCCAATACACGCATTAATCGCGCAATTAATGCAAGACTTGTACATACCAGACCTAGATGAAATTGAGGTAGGAGAACCAGAAATTACCGACGACTATATTCGAAAAATGGTAGAGAGTTTAACCCAACACAAGGCTGGAATTACGAGTGATTTTGAAGCGTTAAAAGAATTGCTTTCCAATACGACAAAAGGCGAGCTGCAGTTGGCGGCGTTTGTTCTAGAATACTTAAAACATGTGGCAAATATATGCACAATTGGTGAACTAACACAGCAAGCCAAAACAGGCTTCCCCATGTTGTTAATTGGGTTGTTTAAGTAGCCCACAACCTGATACTCTATTTATATGACTCAGATAGAACCTACCCTAGGAAAATACCGTCACTACAAAGGAAATGAGTACGAGGTATTATATGTTGCAACCCATACTGAAACACTGGAACGCTTAGTCGTGTATAGAGCCCTATATGGCGACTTAGGTATTTGGGTGCGCCCCTTAACGATGTTTAATGAAAGTGTCGTCGTTGCGGGAAAATTAATCCCCCGCTTCGCACGACTTAATTAAAATATATCCAGTGTTACTTCTTCTTAGCTGCTTTATCTGCCTTTTTCTCTTTGGCTGTTTTTGTAGGCTTCTTTTTGCCTTCTCTACCCGGTTTCTCTTTACCCATGACTCTCACCATCCTCTAATTGTGATAAATGCATTATAGAGTAGATTACACACAAAAAGAAATAATTAAAATATAAGTAGACGCACCGCAAGATACAACCAATAGAATATTGGCAATAAAATAGCAAAAAACCACACTTTCGTGTGGTTTAATTTTGCATTCCTGACTATGATTGGAATGACAACTATCTTTGAAATTGTGAATTATTATTATCCATCTTGGCCACGACCGACTCTCCCATCAGGGTAACCCGAAAGTACCATAGGCGCTAGAGGGCTTAACTTCTGTGTTCGAAATGGGAACAGGTGTACCTCCTCTGCTAGCATGACCAAGATGCATAACAATAAGTAGAAAATTAATCAGAATAGACATCTTAAATAAGCTGCTGTCTAGTTAAGACCTCGACCGATTAGTATTGGTCCGCTCGATTTCCTAGTATCATTTGAGCAAGCCCAAAATCCACTTATCAATCTACACACATTGCTGCGCTTACACGCCCAACCTATCAACCTTGTCGTCTACAAGGGGTCTTACTCTCCTAAGAGATGGGAAATCTAATCTTGGAATGGGCTTCCCGCTTAGATGCTTTCAGCGGTTATCCCGACCATACGTAGCTACCCAGCGTTTACCGTTGGCACGATAACTGGTACACCAGAGGTATGTCCATCCCGGTCCTCTCGTACTAGGGACAGCTTTCCTCAAATTTCCTACGCCTACAGCAGATATGGACCAAACTGTCTCACGACGTTCTGAACCCAGCTCACGTACCGCTTTAATGGGCGAACAGCCCAACCCTTGGAACCTTCTCCAGCTCCAGGATGCGACGA
>JAQBTH010000082.1 GCA_027623425.1 bacterium
TAAATCCCGAGTTAGATCTCATTTTCTCAACTCAGGGGCTTATCAAAATGGCAAAGGGTCATTTTGACCTGGCGAAAGAAGCCCTAAATGCGGCGTTAAAATTAAACCCGAAGAATGGGGTTGCACTAGTGAACTTGGGCGATATTTACTTTTATAATCATTCGATTAAGCAAGCGATTTACTACTGGCTTCAGGCAGCCGAACACACACCGTTATTTCATATTGTGCAACGGCGATTACGATACTTAGATCATGGGGAATTTCAGCCTGATTATTGGATTAATCAATTTCAGCCTCATATCGATAATATCCAGTAGTATTCAAGGAAGGTATATGGGGCCCATCATTAGACGATTTCTAATATGGGGGGGGTATTTTGGATTTGCATTCCTATTTTTAGGTACAACGCCCGCATTTGCAGCCAAACAAAAAGTCACGCTTCGTGCCGACCAATTGTATTATGATGAGGTTAAAAAACAGCTCGTTGCCAGTGGCAATGCTAGCCTAAAATATCAGCAAGGTCAGGTATTTGCGCCCAACTTAATTTTAGATACCGACGGCAATCGCATTTTGAGTACTGGCAACATTGTGGTGCAATCGGGTGAACAAGAAATCATCGCCCATAGTTTGCTTTTGGATTTAAATAATAATTACATGCAAATGGATAATGCTCAGGTCACATTGGTTCCAGAGGGAAGTACCAACAATATTTTTATTCGTGCTGAGCGCATTTCGGATACCAATGATTCTCTCAAAGAAGGTAAAAATGCATGGGTCACCACCTGTGAATATGACGATCCGCATTATTACATGCATGCCAAATCGTTTTTATACTACCCTGGCGATAAGGTTGTGGGGCATTATGTCACGTTTTACAACCCTATCTGGTTCATTCCCTTTGCCTTCTGGACGCCCATGTACGTGTTTGATTTAAGCACCCGAAAAGTGGTTTATCTTATGCCTATTATGGGCTCAAATCCAGTGGAAGGGTCATTTTATAAAAGCACGTTTGATTACTATTTTGGTTCAGATAAACACGGCAAAGTATTTTTGGATTTAATGACAGAAAAAGGCGTCGGTTTAGGTTGGAAACACAACTACAAATTCTTAGACGATCGGGTAGAAGGATTCGGTTTCCATTATCAGGTATTAGACGAACAAGACACCGCTAGCGAATGGGAAAACACCACCCACCTAACCGATGAGCTAAGCTTCACAAACTACTGGAAAGAACAGAATGTGTATTTGATTTCGGGTGGTCGTACTCAGCGAAAGCAAGAATCCTACGAAATGCTGTTCAACGATTTGGGGGATATTCATCGATTAAAATACAATTTAAATGAAAACACACTGACCTCCATCACGTCTCAAACCTCGTCGTTTACCTACGATAGAACCTACAATAACCGCAAACATTGGGGAATAAACTACAATAAAAGCGAATCCACAAGAGTGAACGAAAGTGTGACATTAACAGAAAACCACGCACTCCCTTATAACTTTGAGTTAAGTAACCGTTTTGATTATTCCAAAAATGAAGTCTCTAATGTTGGCCAAGACGACTTGTTTGACGAAACCTTACGCACGGATACTATGGTTCGAAATTCCCACCGCAAATGGGGAAACTTTTCGTTGCAACAAACAGACTTTTTTGATCTCGATGGCGACCGCGTGGATACGGATACAAACACGTTCGTAAAGAAAAAGCCTGAATTTATTTGGTCATCAGTCCCCTATGATTTTGGCCCGTTTGCCTATACGGAAACCATAACAGTGGGTCAATACCAAGAGGCTAACTTACAATCTAACCGAGAAATACGCGATTTTACAGCAAGCCGAACCATATTTAACCAAAGTTTGCGTGGCACCTGGACCGACCTCCCTTTAAATTCAGATTTCACAGCAAACAGTGGGTATGAGCAATATTTATATTCCACGGATGACCAGAGTTACAAGGCTAGTTTTGGGGCAAACTACAAAACCGATTGGTGGTCATTTGTGATGACGGACACTGGCTACACCCGGGACTTTATTCCAGAAGAATCCAACTCGCCTTTCTTCTTTGATAACAGAGATTTACTTGATGTGAACCGATTAAATGAAAAATTTACCTTCTACTACGAATCGCCAACCAAATATAAATGGGATGTCAGCACGGGTTACGACTATATTAAAGATGATCAAATCGACTATCGTACTAATGTATTGATTGCACCGTCACCATCGTTTAGCTTATCTATGAATTACGGTTATCGCATAGACGAGCAAACCTTTGATCCATTAAACGGTGTGCTGAACTTTCGCTACAGAACCGATTTCCGATTGGGCGGACAATTTACCTATGATGCCAATAAGGGGCAGATGCAATCGGTGAGTAATTCTATTGAAGGAACCGTTGGCAACTCATGGCAGACGCGTTGGATATTTAAAGCCACGTTTACCTACCGCCCACTCACCCACCCTGACTATCAAATGCAAACGATTACCCTTACCAAGGATTTACACCGTCGTAAGCTGTCGTTAAGTTATGATAGACTTTTGGAAGAATACCGATTAACCATGTCGATTAATGCTTTCCCTGATGATGACTTTGGTTTATCGCAAAACAAGTATGAAGATTTAAAGTTTGAAGGGCTTTTTGATGATGATTCTGTACAACGCTATTAAACACAAACTCGCTTCACCACGATGGACCCCATGGGTTCTTATTCTGTTGTTTGTACTGCCTGTGTTTGGATGCGCGCAAACCATTACAGACAAAGACATTAAAGGTGAAGAGGTAGAATTTATCATCAATTTTGGCGCTGCGGTAGACACCACAACCTACCGCTATTACGTTATTATCTCGGGTACTGGTTCGCCCGCAATTGACACGGTTACGGACAACTTCTTTTTCTTTGCACCAGGCCAATTTCTTCTTGCAAATGAAATACCTCTAATTGAAAACCAAGACTCCGATGGTATTCTGTTTTACTATACGAACTACTTCTCCACTTGGGCTGATTTTATTCAACTGGATACCACTGGTGTGAACTTATTTAATGGACCCTTTACCATGACAACAACAACCTTGGATGCGCAAATTGAAGAGCAACAAAACTTCACGGAAACCCCAGGATTTAACACCTTTAGCGGCTCTAGTGCCCAAATAAAGTTACGGTTTCCACTATCATTTACAAGTATTGGGTCGGCAACGAACATGTATTTTCAATTCTTAGTAGTGGGTGCTAATGGGGATATTTTGGATTCTATTACAGATGGGGAATTCATCAAAATAGAAGATGTTATCAATGTGGAGCGCACCGATTCAGACGCTTCAACACCTGCGGCACCTGCTAATATAACGGAGTGGGAGGTGCAAATATTCTAGCTCCAATTTTATCTGGTCTATTGCTAGCCGCGTCATTTAATCCATTAAATTGGTGGTGGCTGTCGTATCTGGCACTAGTGCCGCTACTTAATCGGCTTTTTAACACCGATTCCCTTGGCAAGGCGTTGCAAATTGGGGCCGTATTTGGACTGTCATTTTCCTTGTTGTTTCATGGCTGGTTAATGGCCGTCTCGCCGTGGGCCAGTTCACTTGGTGCATTTGGCTTATTAGTGGCCGTTAGTCTCTATTTTTCATTATTTTCTATGCTTTTCTGCGTTGGTATTGTGTATCTAAAAGACGATATTGGCCCGCTTATTCTAATTCCTTTTTTATGGGTCGTCTGCGAGTATCTGCGTGCTCTTGGCCCATTTGGCAATTTAGGTGGTGCGATCGGGTATACGCAGGCCGAATCGGGCATTATATTGCAGCTGGCTAGCATGATTGGCCTGTGGGGGCTAAGCGCCATTGTGGTGTTTGTGAACAGCCTTATTTTTAGTTTAATGCGCACCCCGTTTCGCCAACTAACACGGCGTTTTTGGCTTGGTACTGGCATTGTGTCGCTGGTGCTTTTAACGGGCATGGTGTTGGCCGGTACCGACACACCTCAGATTGGGCAATTATCCGTTGCTGTTGTACAGCCCAATCACGCGCAAACACTGAAACTAGACCGCACTCGCCGGCCCCAACTGTTCCAAGATATCTTAACACTCGTCTCTGGCATTCAAAATGTAGACGTGGTGCTCTTACCCGAAACCATAACGCCCTCATTAAACCTAAGAAACAATCGATTTATGACCCAATTAAAACAAAATGCGAGTACCGCGAAACATGACATTATTTTTGGTACTCCTGCAAAAAGCACCCATGGCCTTCATAACGTGATCACTGTAATGAGTGAATCTGGCTTATCCAAGCAGCATTATGAAAAACAACGTTTAATGCCCTTTGGTGAATATGTTCCTGTACGGCCATTTTTTATGCGGTTTTCGTTTATGAAAGCCCTGTTTCCCTATGATGATTATGCACCTGGCACGCCGGGTATATTGCTTCATGCTGGCGGCGCGCCGTTTGGTGCTGCCATTTGTTTAGAAGGCATCTATGCCGACGCCTATACCAACCAGGTACGAAATGGTGCGCAGTACCTTGTGCTTGGCGCAAATAATGCCTGGTTTGGATCGTCTTCTGCGGCGGCAAAGTTGCGCCAAATGGCGCGCGTACGGGCGGTTGAGCAGCGACGCGCCTTGCTGCTAAGCGCCAACACTGGTCTTTCGGCGATTATCGATGCGCACGGGCGATTGATCAAAGAAAGCGCTCTTAATCACAAAACTGTTTTGCGCGCTGACGTGCCTCTTGTTCGCACGCTTAGCCTCTACACCCAATACCCTTGGGCCGTCATCGGAGTGGCGTTTTTCTTTGTTGGTTTGGGTGTATTGAGGCGCACTATGCGTGTTCGTGGGGGAATGCAATGAAACCACAGCACCGGCGGCACTTTGCCTATGCCTTATTGCAGAGCTTAACAAATGAGCCGCTCACGCTTTTGTATGATTTTGATAAGAAGTCGTATTTCTCTTTTGGTATGAATAACCGTCAAAGACCGGCCTCGTTTTATGACTTTGAATCGAACGAGTATTTGCGTATTTCCACCACTAAAAAAGGGTTAATTTATACCCGGTTAAGCGATGGCATTGCCATTGCTGTTGCACTAAATAAACAAATGGCATTTGCGGCCAATATCAGTAAAAGCAACTATGGCATTAAAGGCCTAGTGCGCCATCACGCACTGACGATTTACGATGAGGAAACTAAAAAATACCACCATTATCGCGCACGTCCTTAGTCGTAGGTCATGGCTGCTATACATCGTCTAATTTTCTTCCAATTACATCATTGGCATGATTGCCATTAGCCCTAAGCCTAGCCCAACAACAACACCTAACGAATACGTTACTTTGCTTTTTAATGATGTCATAACATCCTCCTTACCTATTCCATTTATGCCCATTTCAAAAAGTGGCTAAACATTTTAATTGTGGCATCGATAAAACTAGTACTTCATGGAAAAAGGATAGAAAATATGTTTATACGACCGCTACAGGTCCCCAACACCCAACAATTTAGAAACGACCATAATTTTGACCCAAAAAATGCGAATCACACCTCGAACAGCCCCGTTTTTACTCAAGGCAATGAACAAGCTGTGATTAGTAGCGTGAAAGCGACTATCAAAGGGGATCAACTTGATTTTCAACGTTTTGCAAAGGAAGAAGAAGATGTGTTCTTACGACTGACCAAAACCCGACGTCGTCGCAAGCGCCGAGAAGAAATGCGCTCCGGAATTGATACGCTTATTTAATCGGTTTGGCCAAAGGCATCAAGCCATTGTGATATGGCATAGTCATTCATCTCTTCTTGGGGTTTCGCATCAGGATTAGACCCAAAGCCTTGATTCAAAATAGAAATAAATTGGGCGACAGACTGCATTAGCACCCGTTTTTTCTTAATATGGTATTTAATGTCATTGTCATCACTTACCACAGTCACTTTTTTGGCCCCTGTTTCCACCATTTTTATAATCACGTCGTCTGCGGTTTCATCCCCATAGGTATACCGTATGCGTATCGGGCCCTGTTTGGCGTGGCGACCCGCGGCATGCAGTGCGCTATTCCCATCAAATACAATCGTATATTGGTCTTTGCAGCGTTCCGGCAACCTGGCTAGAATCCATTCAACTAACTGGGCTTCCTTATCTGATTC
The DNA here is from genome assembly GCA_027623425.1 of bacterium. GTDB lineage: Bacteria > Margulisbacteria > Marinamargulisbacteria > UBA817 > JAQBTH01 > JAQBTH01. The sequence continues at coordinate 6,125 of JAQBTH010000082.1, forward strand.
GCTCAAACAAATACTGGCATGTGCCCCTATCACGTTATATCCGTCTATTATGATATGCATCGATTAGAGTAAAAATCCGATTATGGGGGGCACAAAAAAACGAATCACCACATTAAACACCCCAAAATAGACCGCCGCAAATACCAATAGTAGCCCATAGGGCTCAAGCTGCATCATGATACTCTGCCATTTGTAGGGTAAAAATGGAGCTAGAATTTTAGACCCGTCCAACGGTGGAATCGGTACCAAATTAAAAATCGCCAACACAATATTAATCACAACCATGCTTTCCAAAAAATATATTCCGTATAATGCAGGCATACTATTTATGCTGCCGAAACCATGACTCAGTTTAAATAAGACACTGGCTCCCGTGGCGAGCAATAAATTACTGACTGGTCCCGCGAGCGCCACCCACATCATGTCCTTTAGCGGTTGGCGAAACGCGGCGGCATTTACAGGTACTGGCTTGGCCCAACCAATTAAAAACCCTGACCCACTAAACAGTAACAAGAGTGGCACAATAATAGTGCCGAATAGATCAATATGTGGAATAGGGTTCAGTGTTAAACGGCCTTGGCGTTTGGCCGTATCATCGCCAAGTTTATAGGCGACATACCCATGGGCCACTTCATGGATAACCACGGCTATTGCCAGTGCGAGTAGGTGAATGATGGCTGTTGGTTTGATCATGTGGTTCCTTTCGGGGTTTTTCCGGCGCGAGGGGGG
>JAQBTH010000083.1 GCA_027623425.1 bacterium
TATACAATTGCGCCAACGCCATTGCGCGCGACTCATCTGGCAAGTCTGCCTGCAACAGAGCATCGCGCTCTTCTTGGAACACATCACCTGTAAGGCAATGGGAGTGTGTACCATACAGAACTTGCAATAACTCTAATCTGGAGGCGGCGGCATACGACGATGCAAATTCACCACCATTTTCCCCATAAAATTCTGGAGACAGAACTGCCGCGCGCTCTTCTTGCATTTGGCGCACACTAAAGCGCACCGAGCCGTGGCTGTACAGTTCTCTCAATAATATTGCACGCCCCACACGATCCATATCAGACGCTAAAATTGTGGCGCGTTCCTCTTGTAACACCCCTGCGTCCAAGAGTGTTCCACTCGCTTGATATAAGTTTACAATCCTGTGTGCGATAAACCATGGATCGAACAGCCCAATCGGGGGATAATCTCGAGTGTACTCCCAATCATCATGCTCTTCCTCTGCGTCAGCGGCATCTAATGCGTTCACATTCTTTACCTGAGCAATAAGCCATGCTCGTTCAGAATGAATCCATTCTACTGGCATCTTTGAGTGAACAGAACTAAACATTAGTCTTGCTAGCCTAAATATATCAAGATCACCCAACCGAGAGGACATCAGTGCGTCAAGCTCATCGTGCACAACGTCTAACGCCAATGATTGCGCACTTTTGGTATATAAGACCGTCAAACACTCTGATAACGCCGTATTGGACAGTGGCTTAGCCTTCCAGCGACAACCAAACTTCACCGACATCAAAAAAGCTCGCTCTAATGATACCTCTTCCGGCTTCAAGCACTCGCAACCGTGCTGTAATAGTGTCATATAGGTCGCTTCCCAATTGGCTTCATCCTCCTCGTTAACCCGCGTTATGGCATCGCGTTCTGTGCGAAATACCTCCGGCGTAAATTGGTCGCCTATACGCTCATATAGGACGCTAAGGGTGTCGGCTAAATCTACTCTTCTCTGTTTCATTTCTTTATATAACGTGGCTAAAAATAGGACTCTGTTTTCGGAAATCTCCTCACAGGCGTAAAGGGCCTCCCTCTCTCCTAGAGCGTCGACTAATCGTCCCGCTATTGAATTATTGTATAATCCGCCCAACAACCTGGCCTGACTCTCAGGAGGTAACTTGCTGCTAAGTATTACAGCTCGTTCCCTCTGAACGAACGCGACTGTCACATTGCCGGATAGCGCTTGGTATAACCCTATTACTAGTGCTGCCTGATCGTGTTCTTTTAATTGTTGCTCCCGAATGCTGGCTAGCAATATGTATACTTGTTCTTCGGGAAGTGGCTTCTTAACTCCATTAAATAATTGTTGTAATAATTTTGTTTTATTATGACTCTCTAAACCCAACGCAATAATCGCGTCAGTCTCAGCCTGCATCAGTTCAAATGTCATTTCATCCCTTTGACTTTCATACAGGGAGACTAACAGCGCCGCTATACTATCCTCATAAAAACCAGAAGCAAGTAGTGCTTGTCGTTCAACGGCAATGTCGTCTGCGCTAAGCAGTTCGTCTAAACGCTCGTACAACACAGTCAGCGATACCGAGTAGCGCCTCTGCAATAGGTCTTCTCGTAAAACGGCGACATTCTCAATGGCGAGAGGCTCCTCAGCCCCTTTGAATAATTGTTGTAATATACCGTCTGGGTTAAAACATCGGGACAGTGGTGCAATTGCATTGTATTCTCTAAATATGTCATCCAGTGACAACAAGCTAAAATACTGTTCATATAATGCTACTAGCAACGTTATTACTTGATCCGCTGGTAAACCAGTCTTTAAAATAAGGTCTCGTTTCGCTGCAACCCCTTCTAATCTCGACATTTCTAATCTAAGCGTTTGAAGGATAAAATCACATACCAGCTGAACTAACACCTGCTTTTCCTCACTCTCTAACCGAGCATTCTTCACCACCGTATGCGCTTTCTTAATGTCTGACATTGTATAGTGGGTGCAACTGTCAAACATCATCTTGGCCAAACGGAATTTTTGCTTATTTGCAATCGATGAACCCAAAATAGCCTCACACTCCCGCACTACTATGTCGCCCGTTAATCGCGGAAGAATCGCCGCATACAATGCATTCAACAGCGGTATTTTATTGCGCTCTAACCAATCTAGCGCCATTACCTCGTTTCGTTCCGCCTTGAGGCCATCGCCCGTTATGCAGGCACCAGCACTTTTGTATAGCTGCTCCAACACGTCCAATTTGCCGTATTCTCCCAAATCCGATTCTAAGATAGCAATACGCTCTACTTGCAACTCCCCCAGAGTCATGTTTGCACCCGTTGCTTTATAGAGGCCCTTTAGCACGTCTTCTTTTGCCCAAAATGGTAGTTTTTGGGACTGCATTAGTGTGCCACGTTTCTGAGCCACCCCGTCCACACCACTCATCACGTCCTGCGCCACTTTGCTAGGGTCTACAAATTCGATACGCCCAATATCTCTACCTAAAAACGCTACCCTACGATTTTTCATTATTCAGAACCTCGCAAACACCGACTCAAAGACGGTGTGAATGATTTGGAATGTGTGGAAGTACACACCACAATATCACTTAAAGTTCTAAATATAAATATTTTTTAAATAAATAACGCTGCTACTCTAGTGATATGGTTTATCAAATTAGGTATTCCATTCCCTATTCAATGAAATCATCTGCATTCTAAATTCGATAAGAAAATAGACGCGGGGGACAATTTCCTGTGTTTGAAAGGATGACACATATGCAACCAACACAACACTTCAGACCCGAATCACCGATACCAGCAGCGGCTAGGGGTGCAGATCAGCCTGCGCCACAACCTGTAGATTTTGCAAGGATGTTCGCACATCAAGACGTCCAAGCACAATTAGGAAACCTATTCATTGATCGCCCGGACGCTATAATACCTGCTCTAACCTATATTCAGTCCCTATCTTTAGATAGCCAAGCCACCCCTACCAAGATTTTGGGTGAAGCCATGGCGCATGCAATGATGACTGAAAACTCAGACGAAGCAAGCTATACCACTCAATTCGTTACCGCCCTATCTGTGTCTCCGGACTTTACTCTAACAAGCCCGGCGTGGCGTGTGTTGATGGAGCAAGAAGACCCTGCTGGTGATCTAAATCACGTTTTAACTGCTTATTCACGTCAGTTTGGAAATGAACAGCCTATGGTGACAAACCTTCGCAACGATGCACTTATAGCACATGCGGTTAGGCAACCAAGCCGCGCTATATATGGGGTTTTGATTGGTCTCCCTAATGGCATACAGCTATTAAGAACCTTTATTGAAAACCCTGCGTGGCATGAGGATTTACATGCGGTGATACAGCAATATAGGCAACAGCAATTGGCGGATAATATACCCGAAAACCAAGCGGAGCACTGTGCTTATAATCTATAGCGCCCACTCGCTCAATGCGCGCTGATGGTCTTTTAGCCACGCCTTAGCGCGCTTATAATCGGGGCATATTCGCGCCACGATCGCCCAGAACTTAGGGCCATGGTTCATCTGTTCCGTATGGGCAAGCTCATGCACGATGACGTAATCCATCACATGCGTGGGGCAAAACGCGAGGCGCCAATTTATGGCAATCGTGCCTGAACTGGAACACGATCCCCACCGGGTTTTAGCGTTTGAAATGCGAACCTTCGTATAAGTAAAGTGATAGGTTGTCGCGTAAATATCCACGCGGTCTGTTATTTTCCTACGAATTTCGTCACGGCTCATGGGCGTGAATAAATGATCAATATTGATCGTGTCGCGATCTTGGATACGCGCCACATGGGTTTGAATCCACTGTTGCTTGCGGGCAATGAACGATTCGATCAGCCGCACAGCTGCGCGCTTTGGGGCACGCACGAGCACCTGACCATCGGGGCGTATTTCTATGCCGATTGTGCGCCGTTTGGAACGTACTAAAGTGTAATCTATCGTCTGTTGCGCCGTGTTCATGCATGGCTATATTACACCAAAACAGTGGGATAATTAAGCACAACGCCCATGCGTTCACGCCACCGAATGCCTGAATATTCATTAAGACCAAAATAATGTTAGAATATTACCATGAGACTAAAGGGATTCATTGGATTGGGGATAACACTACTACTCGCTCTGAATGTGTGGGCGGTAGACACCGTTAAATTTAGCGTGCCAAAAGGTGCCAGTACGATTTATGTGGCCGAACAACTAGAAGCACAGGGCATTATTAAGTACCCCACCCTGTTTCGCATTTATATGCGCGTGTTTCGCCACGATGGCACGTTGCGATCTGGCACATTTGAGTTAAGCCCAGAATATAGTTATGGCCGGATTGTGCAGGTTTTGCAAGAAAAAGAGGGCGCTGCGAACTTGGTTTCCATCACCGTACCGGAAGGGTATACGTTGCGTGAAATCGCCCAAACACTTGCCAGCGCGAATGTTATTGAGGATGCGGATTCATTTTACCAGTATGCCATTACAACGGCGAAAGCAGACCTGATTGGCACTCATGGTTTTTTAGAACAGGTGCCCACAACAAACTTAGAAGGCTATTTCTTTCCTGAGACCTACACGTTTGCACAAGGTGTGCCGCACAAGCAGATTGTCGATAAATTTCTGGCTCAGTTTGAGGCCAACATTTTGCCAATTTGGCAAAATCACCCCCATAAAATGGGGCTTCATAATGCCATGACGTTGGCCTCCATCGTCGAGAAAGAAAGCTACGACGTGGATGAAATGCCACTGATCGCTGGCGTGTTTCATAACCGCTTGCGCAAGCGCATGCAATTGGGTTCTTGCCCCACAGTGGGGTATGGGATGGGTCAACCACGCAAGCTGGTTCTTACTTACGACGATTTAAAATATCCTAGCCCATACAATACGTATATTCACCGCGGATTGCCCCCGACTCCAATTGCAAGTATGGGTAAAAAAGCCTTTATGGCGACAGTTCAGCCAAAGAAAACCGACTACTTATACTTTGTTTCCAAAGGCGATGGAAATCACGAGTTTAATGACTCGTATAACGATCATCTAAATGATCAACAAAAGATTCTAACGCGACAAAAGAAATAAGGGTTCCATTGCGGACAGGAGTCCCCCGCAAAAGCGGGGAACATACTAATCCTCGTCGTCGTGGCCCATGTCCTCATCGTCGATGTTGTTTGATTGTTCTTTAGCACGATTGATCGTACTTGCCGACGCTTGGGTTGGTCGAATATCTTCGACTAATAATCGAAGTTTTGTTTTCTTCTTACCTTTACGTGGCTGCTTATCTAATGAAAAGATAATGTCGTACTTTTGACCACGGGTTTTACCCACAATGCGTTGGTACTTTTCCCATAATCCGAAACCAGTCGCAGTTAGACGACGGCCACGGGTGTGGGTTTTCGTGCCATCTTGAGGCTCTAATACCTCAAACTCCACATGAGGAGTACGGGTATTTGAATAGCGCGACCCAAACGGACGTGGATGAACGCCTAAGGTACACGCTTCCATCATAAAGACTGGGAATTCAAACCCTTGGCCATACGGTGAAAGTTTTTCCAACTTCATTAGAAGCTCTGCATTCACCTGGTTAAAACGAATCGGTTCAATTACTTCATATGCAAAATTAAACATGGAATCGTCTAGCTGTTTTCCGGCGTGCGAGACCATTTCTTTGAATTTTTGAAAATCATCCTTATGCATTGAGAATCCACAGGCTTGCGCATGTCCGCCAAACGCACTGACCATTTTAGGCCCGTCTAGCGTTTGCACTTCCATTTGGAACGGATTCTTTTTGTATTCTTCGATAAATGCGTCTTGAAAGGCTTCGATCAATGAATACATATCAATATTTGGAATGGAGCGGCAGGATCCTTTTACATAATCTTCACCAGTATACTCTGTAACAAGAATGACAGGCCGGTGAAAACGGTCACGGACTCTATCCGCATCGATTCCAATTACACCACTGTTCCAATCGTTTCCTTTGATGATAATGATGCGATCGTTCTCTTTATCGACTTCTTGAGCGATTTTATCTTCTAACTCAAGCTCGATTTTTTCAGTAATACGCTTGCGTTTTTCGTTAATCTCATCAACGGCTTCCGCTTTATCACCTACAAGATCGCCAGATTTGATCGCTTTTTCAATGTCCAATACATTCATGAACTGGGACACTAATTTCTTGATGCCTTTTGCGCTACTTTGGTTTTTACCTTTTAAGCCGGCTAACATCAAATCCACAACCATATTGGAATCTGGAATGTTTTCGTGGGGGTTACCAATTCGGCCTGGCGCGTTTAGACGTGGCGAAATGGTACGGCTAATATCACGGGGTTTCAAAGTAACGCCTTGACCCACACTAATATCAATCAGGGCTTTAAGACCCGGCATTTGGCTATTGTTTAGCGCGCGAATACCCGCTGATACCATGGCGCGGTTCATTGGTTCTTGCAAACTCACTCGGTCAGAAATGGTGCCCAATGCTGAAACCGCCAATAAAAACTCATATAATTGCTTTGGATAAGTGGTTTTTAATGTTTTGGCCACACCCACAATCAATTTAAATGATACGCCAGCGCCTGATAGTTTTTGTTCAGGAGTTGGTTTTTTAATCATGTACGGGTTGATGATCGCAAATGCCTTTGGCAATGTTTTACCCACAATATGGTGATCGGTAATAATAACATCGATGCCTTTTGACGCGGCGTACTCCACTGTTTCCAAGTCTTTTGTTCCGCAATCGGTGGTGACAATTACTTTTGCGCCATCGCGTTTTGCTTCGTCGATAATACGCGCCTGTAGGCCATGGCCCTCTATGCAGCGAATTGGGAAGTCATAGG
>JAQBTH010000084.1 GCA_027623425.1 bacterium
TAATATACATATGTAAAATAAATAATAATATATAATACTATTTCGATCACAACACGAAATATATTAACTTAAATTGCAACAACTAAACCATACAAATAAAAATAGCACAAAGCACAAAAGAATAAACATCGAAAGCAACTAAGACCACCAAATAAAAGAAAAATAACATGCATTAAAAAAGATAAAATTTGACCCATTCGGAATACACTTAAGATATGCTACAATATTTACCGATAACTCAGGTAAGGAGTGACCACAAATGAATACTAACAATTCAATCAATACGGCGAGTGCACAAGCCATGCTAGCAAGTGCTGCTAGCGCCCCAGCGAGTACCAATGAAGATGGCGGACAATCCTTTCAAGAAGAACTCAATTACCAACAAGTAAAAGAAGCCAATAAAGAAAATTATCAAAAAATTGCTGTATTCGGTTTTAAATCCATGCAGATGATAGAACCAATGAATAACTATGCAGACATAGGCAATGTGGACCAAACACTCACCCAACTAGAAAATGATGCCCTCTCCCTACGAGAATCCATCGGAGAAGAAGGCTTAATCAATATAAATGAGGTAGAGGATGTTCAACCGTTCGTTGAAAAAATGAGTGATAAAGGAAAACGATTTGCTCAAATTGCATTTACAGTAAACTCCGCAATGCCGCATCTAAATGGCGTCGAAGAAGAAAAAGTCGCAACCGTCAGCAGAGCAATAGATAAATTAAATGCCACACTAGACAAACTAAACGGAGAGCTGTCTAGTGCTATGAATTTAAAAGAAGGGTTCTCAAACCTAAACTTTCTAGGGCTCGGCCTAAACGGAAACACCCTAAATAACCCTGAACTACTAGGCCTACAAGTGCAGCAGAATCTAGCATCGTCTCTTATTTCTGCAATTAATAACAGTGATAACGATGATGATAACGATGATAACTCATTCTTAGGAAATTTATCTGGTGCCTCGGGTACTGTAAACCCACTTGGTTTTAATCAAGCACAATCATTATTAAATCCAACGGGCGCAGGAAACACAACTGTGGACCCTAATGGATTAATATCCGGCATCTCTCAGAACAGTTTGAATCAAACAGCTGGCATTAGCCAAACCAATTCTGCTGGACTTGCAGACCTTATTCAACCTAACTAACGTAGCCTTAAGACCGTGTTTTAGCCTTAGCTTTGCCGCGGAATTTAACGCGGATAGCACAACCCTGCAAGTCCCCAAAATAGCTACGGATTTGTCGCTCAATAAAACGCCTGTATTCAGTGGTTGCTAAACTTGGCTCATTCACAAAGAAAACAAAGGTGGGTGGTGCCACTTCAGCCTGTGTTGCATAATAAATTTTTAGGCGTTTGCCACCAATTGCTTTGGGCGGATGCGTGTAAATCATATCCACAACAAACTTATTCATTGCCGCAGTATCCACTCGCTGATAACCTCTAACGGTAATATCGGCGATCTGACGCAATAAACGGCCTAATCCATGGTGCTCCACAGCTGACACAAATTGAACGGGATAATATTGCATAACCGTAATATTGTGCTGAAGCATTTTTTCCATATCACGACGTGTTTGATCGGTACGATCCACGAGATCCCACTTATTCACAACAACAATCATATTACGCCTGTTTTCAATAACCATCCCTACAATACGGCGATCTTGATCCGTCATCCCTTCAGTCGCATCAAGCATAACCAAAACCAAGTCCGCATTAGCAAGGGTTTTATTTGCCCTTAACGTACTAAAATACTCTATAACATCATGAACACGTGCCTTACGACGCAAGCCAGCTGTATCTAATATACGAAACCGTTTATCTTCAAATTCAATCACTTCATCAACAACGTCACGAGTGGTACCTGCCACATCATCCACAATAGAGACATCCCGATTGGCCAAGGCATTCATCAAACTAGATTTACCCATATTTGGTCGGCCAACAATTGCCACTTTTATTTCATTTATATCAATTTTCTGCTCTTTTTCAGGAATAACAGGCTCTTTAAAGTCATCTTCAGAGGCCCATTCCTCACCATCCTCCGTCACATCTAACGGATCTTCTAGCGGTTCTTCTAAGTCAAAAGTGACATCGTCTTTACTCTTTTTACCTTCATAAACCAATAAACCTGCATTTTCCGGAAATCGGGTAATCGCTTCATCTAGCAAATCACCAATACCATTACCTTGCATGGCAGAAATTGGAAATGGTTCTCCGAAACCAAGTCGATAAAAGGCTGTTGCATCTGCATAACGCGCCATATTGTCCGATTTATTCACACCTATAATCACTTTATCGGCATGCGGTCGTAAATATTTGGCAATAATTTGATCGGTACTATCAATGCCAGTCGTAACATCGGTTATAAATAAAATGACATCCACGTCATTTAAAACAGCATCTACACGAGATTCTATCTTGGATTGCATGGCATCCACATCTTTTGTAAGAAGCAGTCCACCTGAATCTAAAACATCAAAGCCTCGCGTATTCCACTCCACTGGGAATGAACGCACATCACGGGTCACACCGGATTCCTCAGCTGTAATCGCCAATCTTGAACCTGTAATTCGATTTATTAAAGTACTTTTTCCTACATTAGGACGTCCAACAATTAAAACTTGAGGGACTTGTTTTTTCATGCGCATCCACACATAGTACAGTACGCAAGCCAGGCAAGCAATTAGCACCCAATATACCAGTCATTCCAGCATGCGACTTATTCCAGTATAATGTAGCCATGCAGGTTAACACGGTTTTATTTATGGGCACCCCCAACATCGCCATTCCAACTTTAGAAGGCACCATCGCAGCGCTACCACATGCCAGGCTAAGCATAATGACAAAACCCGACGCTGAAAAAGGGCGAGGCCGACAACTGAGTCCCTCCCCAATTAAGAAATGGGCACTAGATCACTTGGAATCACCACAAATTTATACGCCTCATACTAAAACTGAACTAGCCGACACTGTAAATCAAATTAAACCAGATTTAATCATTATTATCGCATTTGGCATGATTATTCCTAAATCCATTACAGATAACTACTTATGCATCAATTGCCACGCGTCCATCCTTCCTGCCTACCGAGGCCCCTCACCCATTCATGCCGCCCTACTAAATGGCGACCAAACAACTGGTATTACACTAATGCAAATCAATGAAAAGATGGATGAAGGGGATATCTTACATATCAATGAAATCCCCATTAACGCTGAGGATAATTTAAGTTCACTGAGTGAGAAACTAGGTCGTTTAAGCGGCGAAACCATCCGCGACTATATATGCGATGTGGTGCTACAAGATAAAATAAGACGCACCGTTCAAAATCATCAAAACGCCACATTTACCAAACTATTGCATACCTCTGACCGTGAAATAACGGCAGAAGACACGCCCATAAGCGCGTTTAATAAAATTAGAACTTATGGGCCAAAACCAGGCGCATTTATTACCTTAAAAGACAATAAGATCATAAAAATATTAAATGCTGCAGTAGAAAACAATCAATTGATCCTTATTACAGTGCAGCCCGAAGGTAAAGCAGCCATGAGCTATCATGATTATTGCCTTGGCAACCCACAGGGAATACCATTACCCACACAAGGAGACGCTTCATAAATGTTATGCAAACGCATTATCCCATGCCTAGATGTAACCGGTGGCAGAGTTGTAAAGGGGACAAATTTTGTTGATTTAATAGACGCAGGTGACCCAGTAGAATTGGGGCATAAATACGACACTGAAGGCGCCGATGAACTCACATACCTAGACATTACCGCAAGTTCCGACAAACGAGACATACTGGCAGATCTAGTAGAACGAACCGGCGAGAAAGTATTTATTCCTTTCACCGTGGGTGGTGGTATTAACGACATCGAGACCATACACACACTATTGAGTGCCGGCGCAGATAAAGTATCAATCAACACCGCCGCTGTAAAAAATCCCCAACTCATCAAAGACGCCAGTAGCCACTTCGGAAATCAATGCATTGTCGTTGCAATCGATGCAAAACAAACTGGTGAGAATAAATGGGAAATTTTTACCCATGGTGGCAGAACACCCACTGGTTTGGATGTTGTGGAATGGGCAAAGCGCATGAATGACTATGGCGCGGGAGAAATTCTACTCACATCCATGGATAAAGACGGCACTCAGTCTGGGTACGACATACCACTTACCAAAGCCGTGGCACAAAGTGTTAGCATTCCTGTAATAGCAAGTGGCGGAGCAGGTAATGTGCAAGACATAGTGGATGTGTTAAAAGTGTGCGACGCGGCACTATTAGCCTCTCTACTCCATTTTAGAACACTATCTGTACAAGACATTAAAATAGCGTGCCGAAATGCGGGAATACCCGTTAGATAGTACTCATTAGAGACTCAAAATTTACCGATAATTGCTAGTATGAGACCGGTTCACGAAAACCAATTTATAAATGAGCTTATTTTACAAAAGGCACATGCTGAACGATCGGTTGTAAAACCGGTAAATTTAGCCATTACAGCCAACTATATAGTCGCGCTCGACGCATTAAAAAATGCATTCAAAACACTTTTTGAAGAACGTAGCCATCAAATTGCCATAACTAACATGAATCAGAAGCGCTACAGTAGCAACCGATTTTACACCTTGCACATCACCTATACAGAAATCACACTGTTTGAGCAGTACCCTACATACGATGAAACAATGAGTTTTTCTATTATTACTGGAAAACTAACCATAGATAATTCCGAAAGAGATGAAAATTTCACACTGGGATTCTTTAATCGGCTATTAGAAATTGCATATGAAACAAAAAAGAATAATGCCTTTTTATTTCACGAACCGCTGGATCCCAAAAAAGAGGAAAAACCATTGAGTGTCATTCGTGATCAATCATCTGAACTAAGAATAAATGGAATTGATGACCTGTTCACAAGACCCAAGCTGGTAATGGAATTGCAATCGAAGATCGGCTCCGCAGAGCACTATTTTGAAGTCATCGATGCAAAAATATTCAATACGATTATTGGTTCACTACAAAAAGCCTCAAAATCCATTGACGAGCTGATACGCATTGTACAAAGCATTGATTCCGATCAACTATTAATGCAATTAAAACCCCTATGGGTCTCTTATTATCGTCTTCTATAAGTTAAGATTTGGTAACGACTTTAACGCGTCTTTGGCAGCGGCTTCTGTTGCCGCACGTTTCGCGGATTCTAATTTTTTATTGATCTCACCTTTAGTCGAACCTGCCATGCCGGTTAACCCAGACGCTTGAGTGCGTAACCCATCCATTTCTTTGTCCAAGGATGAAAACTGACTATTCAACACTGTTTTCCAATTTCGGCTATACGTCTGAGACATATCGTCCAATCGCTTTTTAACACGACGTCGCTCCTCATTTACAATAGAGCTCACCATTTTAGTAACACCCTCACCAATTTGATCACCAATATCCGTGCTGGCTTTGATATCAGGCTCAGTAATACGACCCGATACTTGAATGGTTACTTTAGCGCTATCAGTCTTAGACAATACATCCACCATAATTCCTTCCACTGATTGTTTATTTTCAAACCCATCCGTATAGAAATCCAAATCACGGCCATACGCGGTCACTGTGCCCACAATACGGCCAGCAGGAAGTAAGGCTGATTTAAAAAACACCTTACTAGACCCCTTAACAATGCGAACCGTTTTACCGCGTTCTCTGTACAAATTCATTTTATAAATAGGAATGTTTTGTAAATCACCGGATAAAGAAATAGGAAAACCATTTTGATTGGCCGCTTGCTCCATTTGCAGTACAAAAGAACCTGTTTTCGTCAAAATCCCTTTGCCAACAATATTGACAACGAAAGATTCCCCAATAAAATATTGATCTGAACTTAAATGCCGAACTTCCCCACTAATCTGCTGCCCACCTTTGCCCTCACCAGTTAGCACAATTTGTTTGATCCATAATGTTGGAGGCCCCACTTGCGCAGTGTCTTCTGTTTTAGTCTCATTTCGTTTTGTTTTCCATTCCACAAATCGTTGGTACAAGCCCACATACTGTGGAATAACCTCTCGTACAGGCTGCAATAAATATAAATTGACTAAACTATTGACTGAAATGGCATCTGATTTAATAGATTGAATGGCCTCTTTATACCCACTTAGAGCAATACGAGAGAAATCCGCGCTATTGCGTTTCAAATCAGTATAATCACGATCAAAATCCCGTTGCGTACCCGACAATTTATGTTGCAGGTCAGTAATTTGTGATTCCACGGTTTTAAGTTGAGCAAAACCATTTGTAACAGCCGCCACATTGGAATACGACTTGGATTCCAAATCTTTCAACCGGGCTTTAATAGACGCAATATCTTTATCATACGTTTTACTTAGGTTTGCGTTTTGCCATTTCGCTGAAAGACGTTTTAATTCCGCTTCATTCTTCTTCATTTCAGCATCCATTTTCGTAGAAACATCATTAACAATCCGCGCACTATCCTCGCCTAAACCATCCGTCGCCTCTTT
>JAQBTH010000085.1 GCA_027623425.1 bacterium
TAAATGGGCATCAGTGGGGGCATCAGCTATACGAAACAGGGGCATATCCATCACGAAAACCGCCCTTCATACCGGCATTGGTACTTATAATCGCAATACCCACAAGCGGTTTTCCGTATTTTGGCACTGTCATCTTGGTAGCTCGGGTCAAGCGGGCCAAATTCACCTGCTTCCATGGCGGTTTTAATGCGTTCTAAATGGGCAGAGAATCCACTCATAAATACCTCATCAAACACAAAGGGCCGTTTGCGACCCACATCAAATACCTCGCCTTTTGCGGCATCGGTGCACATCACCAATTTCTTTTCCACCGTGTCGGTTTTATGGGTATGAAAGTAAATGGCCCCAACAAATTGTATGCTAGGGTATAGCGCTTGGGCACCCATTAAATAGAGAGGTAGCTGCACACTTTCATACCGCTTTATCTCGGCTGAAGTGGCCAGTTTTCGCCCCGTTTTGTAGTCCACAATAAACCCGTAAGTTTGGTTGGCATCGGTGTAAATCGCATCAATCTGGCCCTTCGCGTCAATAGGGGAGTGAATTTCGAATGGGGCTTCAGCTGCCAAAAAGCGAAACCCACCATACTCCGTGGCGTCCGCTTCCGCTATCGCGGCCAACAAACCCAGTTCGGCATCTGTGTTAAACAAGCGCTCCGATTTGGCAGACCAGTAAAACTGGTGCAGGTGCTGGGCCCCCAACAAGTGCTTGGCAGCCTGTGTTAAACTTGCCCCGTTCAATGCGCTGTGGGCATCGTGCGCCTCTTTAATCACCGCGTGCAAAAATCGCCCCCAGCTGGCCCCATCCACAGGGTCTAGCTGCGTTCGAACCGGTTTGATGCCCAGCAGGTAACGGTAAAAATAAGCATGTGGGCAACTCTGGTACGCGTCTAACTGCGTGGCCGAGAACGTGTGGCCGTCAAAATGCAATTGCAGTGCCTGTTTTACTAGCGGCGCTTGCAAGTAGGCAGGCGTTTCCACCACCTCTGCGATGCCCGTTCTTTCCGTCATCCCCATGCCGACCGTCATCCCCATGCCGACCGTCATCCCCAACTTGATTGGGGATCCCACCCCGTCATCCCCATGCCGACCGTCATCCCCACACCGACCGTCATCCCCACACCGACCGTCATCCCCAACTTGATTGGGGATCCCCCCGCCACTCCGACGCAGTGTTGCGCGCCGTTCATCCATGCCATCAAACCCGTCTTGCACCTCAATATTCCCCACGTATTCCAAAAAGTGAGAGGGCACATTGGGCGTATCATCGCTTAATTGAGGGTAGGTAAATACTAATTCTGAGCCTGCTGTTAGGGCGCTTAAAAATAAATAACGCGACTCGGCATAAAACGACTCGCTTGTGGGCAAACCAATAGATTGAGAGGCCGTAGAATCCATAAAGATCGATGGCCGCAACGCACCCGGCCAGCTGGTTTCGATCATGCCGGGCATAATGAGCAGTTCCGCCTGGCCCAAGCTAAGCACCTCGCGACGGCCCACTACGCGCACAGCATCGTATTGCTCATCTTCGCCCATAGGGTGAACCGACACATGGGCCATCATATGCATGATGGAATCCACATACTCACCCACAGTGGCCCCCGCACCGAAGGCACTATCCGCACTTACCACATTGGCCCAGCGTTCCAGCAAACGCCCAATCGAGGCCCAACTCGCTTCCAATAATCCCAGTTCCAAGGCGGCCGTTTTGGCGTCACCTTCTAGCGCGTCGCTATCGTCCTTATCCTTCAAGGCAGATTTCACGACCCACTCTATGCCAAACGCTTTCAGCATATCCATACACCGTTCAGAGAAATCCTCCGGAGATTTAGCGAGGTTGCAGCGTTGTGCATAGCCCTGAATATCCGACACGGCAGCCAGCTGAGATTTACTCGCAGCGACTGGAAAATCAGCCTCTTCAAGTTGCCCCTCATCCAGTGAGTCATCCACCGTATCGCCAAAATACTCCGTTAAGCGTTCAATTAATTCGGGCCATATATACACCCGTTGATCCCCAACCTTTATATTCGAACAAAACGGAGATTGCACCACAGCCAACAACCGGCTCCTATTATGAGGCGACCGAATAAGCCCCAGCACCAAATGCATGAACCGGCCCAAGCTCGTTACATTGAGTTGTTCCCCAACACTTAATTTTACTGGAATACGGTAATCTGCAAAAATATCACGTAAACCAGGCACCATCTGCTGCATATCCGGCAGTACGATGGCAATATCCCCATAATCCAGCGCTCCCGCCGAAACGCGGTTTAATATCAACTGGGCAATGCCTTCAATTTCAGCATGCCGATGCACCGCACTATGAGCGCGAATATTTACAGTATGCGTGGAATCAAGAGCCTCATTCACCACCAAGTTTCCGCCCAAGTTTTGCAATTGGCAGGCCAGTGCTTCGGCAGGCTCATATAACAGATTTTCAGGACTATACCGCATAATAACGTGACACGATTCCGCCAAACCCGCCACGACGGCAAACAATCGCAACTGGTCGGCACTCATGGCATAAACCCCGGTCAAAATAACCGTAGCGCCAGACAATTGCGCCACGGCGTCGTCGGTTAATTCAAACCGACTGTCTGACCATGGCACGACCTGCAACGCATCTGCTAACGCGGCACACTGGCGGTTCACCGCAGAAAAAGCACCCGACAATCCATAGGGCAGGCCAGCGGGCCACGTTCCCAGTCGGCGCAGCTGGCAATACAGTTGGTAAGCGTGATCCAACACACCTGTTCCTTCCGGCAAGCGTGTGTCCAAAAGCGCCTGGCGCAACAACAATTTTTCTAACCCTTCAACAAAGGGCGTTTCCTTATCGTGAACCGCTTGGGTAATATCTGAAAACCCTAAAATACCCGCCGTCATCCCCGACTTGATCGGGGATCCCGCGGTTCTTCCCAAGCTGCTCCCCAACACCATGCGAATAGCAGTCGGATGCGCCCCATACAACTGAGAGATTACCTCATTTTCATCCTGACTAAATCGAATAGCATGAATACTAATTCCCATGTGGACTTAAGAGTAACACAAATTTGAGGAAAACGGCTGTCTCTGTAATCCTCAATTAATCATTGCTATAATACCTCCATAGTCCTAGTTAAGGAGAGGCAAAATGCCACACAAACAAAAATTACTAGACCGCCTTGCGCATCAATATCCCTTTCGCTACATCGATAAAGTAGTTGAAGTAGAACCTGGCGCTCGTATTGTCGCCATTAAAAACTTAAGTATTAACGAACCCTTTTTCCAGGGCCATTTTCCAGACCATCCCATTACCCCAGGCACTATTATTTTAGAGTCCATTGTGCAAGCTGCCACAGTGCTAATGTTGGGAAATGACGATCTGTCTGGGCAAGTCTCAAAGTTGGAATCCGTTTCAAAATTCGAATTAAAACGCGATGCTGTGCCAGGCGATCAACTACGCATAGAAGTGGATAAAATTAGTTCAAATGAAAACACAACAAGCTTTAATGGCCTTGTGTTAGACGATGGCAAAGTGGTGGCCGAGGCCAAATTTTCCTTTGCATTCTCTCAAATTCCATCGCGCCCCAACATTCACCCAACAGCCTCTGTTCACCCCACAGCAGTGCTTGGTAAAGACGTCATCGTCGGGCCATACAGCATTGTGGGCGAAGAAGTCTTCATTGGTGATCGCACCACAATAGAAGCCCACGTCATGATCGACAAATGGACGCAAATCGGCGAAGACAACCACATTCATTTTGGTGCCGTCATTGGTTCGCCAGGGCAAGACACAAAATATTCTGGCGAAAAGGCCTACGTCAGCATCGGTGACCGTAACGAACTACGCGAATATGTCACCATCAATCGCGCCACAGGCAAAGACCAGGTCACCCGTCTTGGAAACGATAATATGTTAATGACCAACACGCATTTAGGCCATAACTGTAATGTGGGCAGTAATATTATTATGGCCAACATGGTGCATGTAGCGGGCCACGTGACCATTGAAGATTACGCCATCATCGGTGGTTTAACAGGCGTGCATCAATTCGTGCGGATTGGAAAAGGATGTATGATTGGGGGCTATTCAGGCCTTGCCCAAGATGTGCCACCCTTTATGACCTGTGACGGCAACCCAGCTTATGTGCGTGGCATTAATGCAATTGGGATTAAGCGCCGCGGCGGCGATTCATCAACCGTTAAAGAATTAAAAGAAGCCTACAAATTACTTTACCGTAGTGATGTCACCCATAAAGAAGCCATTGCACGCATTGAAAAAGAATCCAATAGCGACACATTGGCGCACCTGGTGGCCTTCCTAAAGCAAGACACATCTCGCGGTATTTCAAAGAAACGGGAAAAAGTCGCAGACGAGGAATGAAGCCACGTATTTTAATTATTGCCGGGGAAATGTCCTCCGATAAATATGGGGCAGCGTTAGTACCAGAGATTCGTGCACAATACCTCGGGGTACACATTACAGCCATTGGTGGGCTAGAGCTTAAAACTCTTGCCGATACCTTCATAGAAGACATTGCCAGTACCAATTCGGTCGGTATTTTTGAGCAACTTGGCAGGTGGGCAGTTAGACGCGCGATAAAACAGTTAAAAAAGACCCTTTTATCCACCTCATTTTCATCGGCCATAATCATAGATTGCGCACATATTAACACTAAGTTTGGCCCATTAATAAGCGCACATAATATACCTGTCGTAAGTTATATCACGCCCAATTTCTGGATGTGGAATGACCAAAAAAATATGGCGATATTAGCGGCATACTCACACACGATTATCGCCGTATCCCCAGCGGAACGAGACGCTTTTAAACCGATTCATAACAACGTAAAGTACTTCGGGCACCCCCTAGTGGAAAACCTCGTAAAATCTTCGCCAGAAACCAGCGCCGAGTCGGTCAGCGCAATCACTCGCAATCCACAATTAATTGCAGGTTATATTGGGTCTCGCAAACAAGAAGTAAATAATTTGTTACCAACATTTGGAAAGGTGGCTGAAATACTCAAAACAATCCATGATATTGATTTAGTTTTAGCCCCTCTGCCACCTCATTTGATGCCATACACGAAAAGCAGGCTTAAAAAATGGCCCTATTTAAAAGAATGGGCCCACACCAATGAGAATTTACTAAATACCGCAACAATGGCCTTGGCAGGTGCAGGGACAACCACCTTAGAGCTCACCAAAAAGGGGCTTCCTCAGGTTGTTGTGGGGCGCATACACCCCCTAAGCGCGTTTATCGGTCGCTTTTTCATTCCACAGGGCCTCAACCACATCGCACTACCCAATATACTATCCGGTCGCGCAATCGTGCCCGAATTCATTCAATCGCTGAATCCCCATGACATCGCCACTGAGTTGGTTAAATTAATACAAAACACCGAGGCGCTTAGCACCATCAAAAGCAACTATGAAGCGCTAATAAAAGAGCTTACTCCAAATTCAGCTAGTCTAGTTCCTCAAGTGGTGTCTGAATTAGTTGTAATAAATAATCCCTAATATCATCTAGTTGTAACGCTTCAGCCAGACCTAAAAGTGAGTGTTCTCCATCAGGTAAAATAATAGGTATAGAGTCACGTTTGAGTAGATGGTCAATGGTATATCCCAGTCCAGTAAATATGATTCTTACTAAACCTATATTCCCGGTTTTTATGGCTTCAGTTAGTGCCCAGTCTGCAACAGGAGATTCCACAGGCTCAGCCATAATCGAAGGCAGGATCGAAGGCAGGGCAGATAAGGCAATAACACCAGCAAAATAGTCACATGCCAAACAAATGGAAATGAGATGCATATTATTTATAACCCGTGCCTACACCGCGTCAACCAATTCGGGGCCATCTTCGGGTAATTGATCCAAAAATAAGTCCAATTGCTCTCTTCTTTCAGCTAATGTGCCGGAAATAATAATGCCAATCAGGGTCTTTAATGCCGCAATATGCGCCGGGTCCTCTTCCAGTGCACGTAGTGGCGAATGCACATGACCAGTCATCAAAAATAGTTTTTGGTGAGTCATACTCATAAAATCAGCATATTCCAGTAAAGTGCCATTCTTAAAGTGTGGGCTAAATCGATGTGGCGTACCAAAGTGCTCAGGAGTGTAATGAAGATAAGATTGGCACAGTTTTAAAAGATGTATTTTGCCGGTCGCTAGCGCCATTGTCAGATACCAAGAATCTGCCATATTCGGTGCAGCCGGTTCGGCACGATAGGCCCCCGTTTCAAGTAACAGTTCCATGCAGGCAGGCCACTGAGCCTTAATCGCAAAATGCAGTGGGTCGTGCCCCGTATTATCTCGTTTTTGAAGCATATACATTCTATCTTGCGGGTTTAATTTATTCATTAAGACGTGAATAAAGCGTAATGAATTTGTGACTAATGCCGCTTTGCGATCGCCATCATGTTGAGTAACAAAGCCAATTGTTATATGTAAAATATTTTGCCCATTTGGCAGCGTTTGGTTCAAGTTAATATTACCCTGTTCAGCAAGATCATGCGCAATCGCAAAGTTTCCATCCAA
>JAQBTH010000086.1 GCA_027623425.1 bacterium
TACTCTTCTTGAAAAAATTTGTGCCACGCTATCAGAATCAAAACCTGTACGCAGTTTAAGCTTTACCGAAGAAGAAAAAGGGTTTTTGAGAACCATGCATTTCATTTCCGCTAAAAAAGTTATCTACGTGGCAAATGTCTCAGAGTCTGACGCGGCAACGGGTAACGCCTATACCGCCAAACTAGCGGAATTCGCCAAAAACTCAGGGGATGAAATCATTACTTTATGTGCGTCCGTAGAAGCCCAATTGGTTGGGTTTTCCGACGACGAAAAAATAGAGTTTTTATCCGAATTGGGTCTAAAAGAATCCGGTTTAGGGCAGCTTGCAACCGCATGCTTTAGTTTATTGGGGTTACAAACTTACTTAACATCGGGTGAAAAAGAAACCCGCGCCTGGACCATCCGTCAAGGCGATACCGCCCCCCAAGCCGCTGGCGTCATTCATACCGATTTTGAAAAGGGCTTTATTCGTGCAAACATCGTATCATTTAGCGAGTTTATTGCCTGCAAAGGATGGAAAGGCGCAAAAGAAAAAGGGGTCATGCGCCAAGAAGGAAAAGAATATCTCATGAAAGATGGCGACGTTGTTGAGTTTTTATTTAACAACTAATTCAACTCTCATTCCAACATTACGACCGTCATTACCGACTCCGATCGGGAATCTCTCATATCAATAAGGAGCTTTCTTAGAAAATGAAACGTAGCATTACACGCATCCATCAACACTGGTCTGGCAGAGTTTATTCATATGAATGAGGAGGATTTTTCGAGAACGAAACGCAGCATTACACAATTTCAAACGGGCCGATTTTTAGCAGGAGTCGCAATGGGCATAGCCAATCTAATCCCTGGCGTTTCCGGTGGGACTATAGCGGTGATAATGGGGATTTATGACAATCTGATCGCCGCGATCAATGGGTTTTTAACGGACACACAATCACGAAAAACACACTTCCTTTACTTACTACCGATTGGCGCAGGCACCATTACGGCCATCGCAATTGGCGCGAATGGAATCAGTTATGTATTGGCAAACTTCCCGTATCCGACGGCCTTTTTCTTTATGGGTCTAATTGCGGGCAGCATTCCGGTGATCTGGAGCATGCACAACGATATGGCGCCGAGTCTGGGAAAAGTGATTGCATTCATACTGCCTTTTGGTCTAATGGTCTGGCTGGCGATAACGCAGCAACGCACTGGCATCGGGCTAGACACCATCACCAATTTCAATTTCACGCTAATTGAATATGCTTACCTTGGTTTATCGGGGTTCATTGCAGCTGCCACAATGATTATTCCGGGCATTAGTGGGTCACTAATCCTACTTATCATGGGGTCATACCCTATTATTATTGCCGCGATTAAAACAGGGCACGTCCCAACGCTTGCTGTGGTCAGCGCTGGCGCAATGCTCGGCATTATTTTGGTATCCAAGGCCATCAACTGGGCTCTCACAACATTCCCAGGCACCAGCTACTACGCCATTTCAGGCCTTCTAGTGGGGTCACTTCTACTACTTTATCCTGGTACCCCCACTGGTATAACAGCCTTCATTTGTTTTGCAAGCCTGTTTGTTGGTGTTGGAATTTCAAAAAAGCTATCGTAAAAATGAAAGACCAGATATTCAACACGCCCATGGATCATGTGCCACCATTTTCATTCAACCAGAATGTGGCCGATGTATTTGACGATATGATCAACCGCAGCATCCCCTTCTATCAAGAAATGCAAACCATGGTCATCCGCCTCGCTCAACACTACGCACAAGACAACAGTACGGTCTATGATCTTGGGTGTTCAACAGGCCACACCTTTGCCCAACTCATCCCCCACTTTAACGCGCGCCCTATTGATTGGATCGGAATTGATAACAGCCAAGCCATGCTAGACAAAGCGCAAAACAAATGGGAAATGCTACCCAACCAAACCATCCCAACCTGGCGATTGGACAATCTAAATGAACACTCACAATTCCAAAATGCCAGCCTGATTCTTACCATACTAACCTTGCAATTTATCCCAATAGACAGTCGCATAGGTCTTCTATCAAACATGCACAACGGCCTGAATAAAGGCGGCGCCGTTATCATGGTAGAAAAAATAAAAGGTGAAACGCCGGACACCGAACAACAATTCATTACACTATATCACCAATACAAATCCGATCGGGGTTACAGCGAATTAGAAATCGCACAAAAGCGCGATGCCCTAGAAAATGTATTAGTACCACTCACACTTTCCGAGAATATCGAACACCTAAAACAGGCCGGATTTTCTCATATAGAACCCTTCTTCCGTTGGTTCAATTTTGCAGGGTTACTGGCTATTAAATAAGGCGATCTATTGCCTCAGAAAAAGCAATATCCAGAGCAGTAATACCATCTTTGGTATGAGTCCAAATTTCAATGGAAACCTTACCCCAAGCCAAATAAATATCCGGATGATGGTTCACAGACTCTGCATAGGCCCCAACCTTATTCACAAACGCCAATGCATCCACAAAATTTTTAAACGTCACTTCACACCTAAGATGATGCCCATCCACAATCCGCCACCCTTCTCCAATTTTCGATTCAACGTCTTTTAAATCCATACGCAACACTCCTCTTTAGACCATTTTACCGCAAGAAACCAATAAACACAGGATCGAGGGAATTTAGATGAAGTACGCCATCTGCAAAATCAGGAAAAAATCTATTGTCTTTAAGTCCTACCTGGGTTCATATTTTGATGAGAAGTGCAATTTTTAGCGGCGGGAGTTTATTGATAATAAATGACTAAAACTCAAATTGTGCTTATCGCAAAATAGATGCCCAGCCATTCAGTATGATAAAATAGCCCCTATGGACCCAAAAATATACTTATATTTACTAATGAAATTAGGCGGCGTCATGTCAGGCAGTATTTTACTGTTCTTTTTTATTGGCTTAAATGTGGATAAATTTATAGGAAACAAAGGCATTGGCATAATGGTAGGCGTCATTATTGGCGTCGCAGGCGGATTTTTATTTTTATTTAAAGAACTGGGCCGACTAAGCGAATTAGAGACTAAAACATCAGACAACCAAGATGATGAAAGAGAGACTGAGACTTTAAAATGACCAAAGAAGTAGAAATAAGCGCAAAAGGGGAATTTACGAAGCTGTTTCCAGCTGCAGCCGCCATTATTATTGTTGGCAGCATCGTCTCTGTAGCGCTCAATGACTTTCGCATCGCTTACTCTATCATTTTAGGTGTTCTTTTTAGTGGATTAGGGTTCTCTCATTTAGCTCATACTCAAAAACTAATTCTGGGTGGCGGTTCAAAAAAAATAGTTTTTATACGCTACCTAGGCAGACTAGGTATTTACGCACTACCCGTAATTATCGCAGTTAAGAAAAATAACTATTTTAATCTACCCGTAATTCTGATATCCTTATTTACCTTTCAAGTACTCTATATTTTCGCAACCGTCTTAACGAGTTGGAAACGTGTACGAGAGAATAAGATTTCAAACTAAATTTCAAGCAAAGAAGTTAGGTTAAATGGATAAAATAGGACAAATTTCAACTTACACCGTCTCCCTTTTTGGTCACTCATTTGATGTGAATCCCATCAACTTTATAATGACCTGGATAGTCATGGGTCTATTAGCGATAATAGCCATTCTTTCAACAAAGCGTTTAAACATTATTCCAAAACCAATTCAAAATGTTGCTGAGCTCATATATGAGTTTATTGAAGACATTGTGATTTCAACACTTGGGCAAAAAGACGGTAAACGATTTGTACCGTTTATATTCACCGTTTTTGTGTTTACGCTTATGGGAAACTGGATCGGCATTTTACCCAACTTCGCAGTAATGCTTGGAACACTTATCGCCGTTGTGCACAACATATTTGGTGCCGAATCAGTTCAAATCGCATGGGCGGGATTAACAAACATCCAGCTCACACCAGACCCAAGCGCATGGTACAACTTCTTATTTCACGTGCCAGACTTTGAAGAACCAACGCGATCAATCAACACAGACCTAGCAATGGCTCTGATGGTGTTTTTCGTGGTACATGCCTTTGGAATCAAGAAAAATGGCATTTTAGGCTACCTAAAAGGATACTGGGGAGACGTCATCCCCTGCGAAGGAAAGTGGCTTCTGTTGGCCCCTATAAATATTATGATTCCTCTCAATATTATTTCAGAGATATCCGCAGTAGTGTCACATAGCTTCCGATTATTCGGAAACATATTTGGTGGCTTCATGATTATCACAATCGTATCCTCACTAACAAAATTCATCGCAATACCAATTGGGTTACTCGCCTTCTTTGGTTTGTTTGCAGGCCTCGTACAGGCATTTGTATTTACCATGTTGGCAGTAACGTACATAGGACAGAAGGCATAAAATGGAATTCGTCGCAGTTGCATCAGTATTAGGAGCAGGCATCGCAATCGGACTAGGCGCCATCGGTTCAGCCGTAGGCGAAGGTTATATCGCGATGAAAGCGGTTGAGGCGTTAGGCCGTCAACCAAATGCAGGTGGCAAAATTCTACGCACCATGATTATTGGTCAGGCCATCACTGAAACAGCCGCGATTTTCGCACTAGTTATGGCACTTGTCTTACTATTCGGCAATAACGAAGGTGCTGAAGTGGCAAAGGGTTATGCATTAATAGCAGCCGGCATCACAATCGGATGCGGAACGGTAGGCTCCGGATTTGGAGCTGGTTTACCAGGCGGTTCAACAATGGAAGGCATTGGCCGTAATCCAGAAAATTCAGACACATTAACCGTACAAATGGTAATCGGACAAGCTGTAACACAAACCTCGACAATATTCGCACTCACAGTGTCTCTTATTCTAGCCACGTTAACACCAGAAAATACCGTTGTTAAAATCTTTGCGATTTTAGGCGCCGGGTTTGCAATGGGTCTAGGTGCCGTTGGCCCAGGTATTGGTGATGGCTTTGTAGCCAAAAATGCAAATACGGCCGTTGGTCGTCGCCCAGAACAAATGGGCTTATTAACAAGAACAATGATTATTGGTCAGGCGGTTACTGAAACCACGGATATTTATTCCTTGGTGGTGGCCCTCATACTAATATTTGTTGTCTAATTAAAACTTATTTAAAACATAAAAACAGGAGGAAATTATTATGGAAAACATAGCAGGACCAGATTTTATCAAGGCATTAGCATTTTTAGCTGCAGGTATCGCAATGGGATTTGGCGCGATAGGACCTGGAATCGGTGAAGGATTCGTAGGCGGAAAAGCATGTGAAGCCATCGGAAAACGTCCAGACGAAGCCAACCTTATTACAAAAACAATGATTATTGGTCAGGCTATCTCAGAAACAACAGGTATTTATGCTCTAGTTGTGGCTTTGATTCTAATCTTTGTTGTTTAATTCAACACAATAAACAACTCAGAAAGGTCGCGTTATGATATCTATCAATGTATACGAAATTGCTCTTCAAACTATTAACATAGCCATATTAATTTGGCTTCTGAAGAAGTTCATGACCGCTCCATTATCAAATTTTTTGAAAGAGCGTGCAGAAAACATCAAACATAATATAGAAGAAGCGGAATCCAAACGCACTGAATCAGAGCGCGTCCTTACTGAACAAAAAGAACTGCTAAAAAAAGCACATCAAGACGCACAAGAAGTGCGCACTAAGGCAGAGGCCGCCGCAAAAACAGAACGTGAAACATCTCTGCAAACGGCAAAAGAAGAGTCCGCACAGTTTATACAAAACGCAAAAAGAGAGATTGAGCTAGAATACAACCAAGTACGTCAGTCTCTCACAGAAGATGCGGCTCGACTTTCAATTGCATTATCAGAAAAGATTATGCGTAAGAGCCTTAAAGAAGAAGACAATGATGCGTTAATTAAAGAGTATTTGGAACAGGCTAAAAACTAATGAGAGACACCGCAGTAACCGCGAAATACATTGCCGCATTCAAAAATTCCTTAGAAACTAAAGAATTACAGTCTGCACTGGAAGAACTCCAAACTGTAATTCACGATATCTGTGGTCATGACAAAGTGTGGGCAATCCTCCAAAGCCCACTAACAAGTGCCAGCGAAAAATTAGCACTAGTTCAACCTCGCCTATCCAATTGCAAACATAACAATGTAAAAAACTTCTTACACTTACTCATTTCAAAATCTCGCATCAATTTATTAGATGCGTTTACTCCACTTATCGAAGATGCAATTTGCGATGCAAAATCAATTAAAAAAGCAAACATTAATACCGCTGGGCAGATTAGTGATTCAGCGAAACAAGC
>JAQBTH010000087.1 GCA_027623425.1 bacterium
GGAAGATTTGGCGAAATACTGCTGCTTTGTAGCCGATCACATTCTTGTTGGAACTCGGCCTGTGCGATGGTGACTTGGGCGCTGGCATCGGGTGCACCGGGGTCAATTCTGGAAATGTTGGCCTGCATGGATGTAATTAGCGCGTTGACCGTGCTTGAAAACTGAGCTGTACTTGCGGCTGAGCGCGACGAGTAGGTACTGGCAAAATTTCGAAATCTAGTAAAGAAACCGGATATATTTCCGTATCCTTCTTGTCCATCGGCTACGATACTTTGGGAAACGGCTTGCACGGGCGGAGTTCCACTTAGTGCATTTGTTTCAAAAGGCTGCATGGCACTTCCAAATGCAGAAAGTAGGCTGCTATTTGCGGCACTAATACTAGATCGTACAGTACTAAAGGTTCGAGAAAGTGCGGTAATTGTTGGGGTTCCATCTATACTGCGTCTATGCTCACCTGCTAATTGAGGGTTATGAAAGCCTAGAGCTGCAAAATGTAGAACGGCGCTGAGAACTGTTGTCTTTGGTTTAGATGTGGGCACAAACGGTGTTGGTTGTGCAACAGTTGGGTCCCAGTCTTTTAGGCGCTTATTTTTTTGTTGTTGTGCGTCTGCCTTATCACGGGTACTTTGCGCGTGGGCTGCTGTGCGCGCATGATGATAGGCTTTTTGGTTTGGATGTCGATGTGCTCTTGGCATAGAACCAGTTCCATTTATTTAGATTTGGGAGTTATGGACATCATACCGCGTGAATGGCGGGTTTGTAAATGTAAAAAACTGTTATTATACTAAAAAATATACACGCTTATAAAAGTAAATGAACGATATTTAGATTTTTTAGATTATACGCACTCGGCCACTTGGATGCTTTCTAATGCCTGATTAAACGTGCGGCTTGGTCGCATTGCCAAAGTGGTTTTGGCCGCGTTTGGTCTGTAGTACCCACCTAGTTTTTGAGCCGACCCCTGTGCGTTATTTAGTTCATTTACAATCTGCGTTTCATTATTTTTCAATGTCACACTCAAAGCGCCAAATCGCGTTGCCAGTTCACTATCTTCGGTCTGATTTGCAAGTGCTTCAGCCCAGTACAATGCCAGGTAAAAGTGGCTGCCACGGTTGTCGATCTCGCCACAATCACGTGACGGGGATTTGTTTTCATCCAAGAATTTTCCTGTGGCTTCGTCTAAGGTGGTTGCTAGTATTTGTGCTTTGATGTTGCCTGTTGTTTTAGCGAGGTGTTCCAACGATGCGGCAAGGGCTAGAAACTCGCCTAAGGAGTCCCATCTCAAATGGCCTTCTTCTTCGAATTGTTGCACGTGTTTCGGTGCCGAGCCACCTGCGCCGGTTTCAAATAGACCGCCGCCATTCATTAATGGCACGATAGATAACATTTTCGCGCTGGTTCCTAGTTCTAAAATTGGGAATAAGTCGGTGTTGTAGTCACGTAGTACATTGCCGGTTACCGATATGGTGTCTTGTCCCTTTCGAATACGTGCAATAGAGAATTTAGTGGCTTCAAGCGGCGACATGACGTGGGTTTCAATGTCACTTGTGTCATGTTGCGGTAGATATTGATTTAGTTTTTTGATTAACTCAGCATCATGCGCGCGGTTTTTATCTAACCAAAACACTGCGGGTGTGCTAGATGCTTTTGCGCGATTTACGGCAAGCTTGATCCAATCCTGAATAGGGGCATCTTTTACTTGGCACATGCGCCAAATGTCGCCTTTTTCAACGGTATGAGACAGTAGCACTTTGCCATTGGCATCAATCACACTTATCGTGCCATTTCCCGTGCTTTCAAATGTTTTGTCATGAGATCCGTATTCTTCTGCTTTTTGCGCCATTAGGCCCACGTTAGGCACACTGCCCATTGTGGCTGGGTCGTAGGCGCCGTTTGCAATGCAGTCTTCAATTACAGCTTGGTATACCCCTGCATAACTACTATCTGGAATAACGGCTTTGGTGTCTTGAAGTGCGCCATCTGGGCCCCACATTTTGCCCGATTCGCGAATCATGGCAGGCATAGATGCATCTATTATGACGTCACTTGGTACGTGTAGATTGGTGATGCCCTTATCGGAATTTACCATGGCCAATTCTGGTCCGTTCTCATAGGCCACCTTTAGATCGGCGTTTATTGCATTGCGTGTTTGCTCATCGCATTTGTCTAGGGCAGAGAGCAGGGCTTGTAGGCCATTATTTGCGTTTACACCCAAATGGTTTAGCGTTTGCGCGTGTTTTTCAAACACTGTTTTGAAGAAGACTTCTACCGCATGGCCAAAAATGATAGGATCTGAAATCTTCATCATGGTGGCTTTCATATGCAATGAAAATAAAATACCTTTTTCTTTTGCATCTTTAATCTCATTTTCTAAGAAGGTTCGCAGTGCCTTGCGGCTCATGAAGGTGGCATCGATAATTTCACCGTCTTTTAGCGCGATACCCTCTTTAAGAATAGCGGTTGTGCCATCGGTATTTTTGAATTCAATTCGTGCGGTAGTTGCCCCAGAAATGGTGGTGGATTTTTCATTTGAGAAAAAGTCGTTTTTCCCCATTGTAGCCACGTGGGATTTTGAATCATTTGCCCATTTACCCATACGATGTGGGTTTTTCTTTGCATAGTTTTTAACGGCTTTTGGTGCGCGTCGGTCTGAATTGCCTTCTCTTAAAACGGGGTTTACCGCGCTTCCTAGAACCTTAGAATAGGCGGCTTTTATTTTTTCCTCTTGCTCATTTTGAGGCGTGTCTGGAAATTCAGGTAGTTTGTACCCAGCGTCTTGTAATTCTTTGATGGCCCCTTTTAGTTGGGGGATAGATGCACTTATGTTGGGTAATTTAATGATATTTGCGTCTGGAGTTGTCGCCAAACGGCCCAATTCAGATAGTGCGTCGGCTTCTTGTTGATCGGCAGGAAGAAAGTCGTTAAGGTTTGCAATAATACGACCTGCAAGTGAGATGTCGCGCGTGTCTACCGCTATGCCAGTACCATTTGTGTAGGCTTGAATGATTGGTAATAATGAGTGGGTTGCTAAGGCAGGGGCTTCATCTACGATGGTATAAATAATAGTTCCGTTTTGTACTGACATTGTTTGAATGCTCCTTTTCAGGGATTAGAGTTTGATAACATTATTTTATTTGGGGTTATCCACACTATGATAACAGAATTAAAACCCTATTTTAAACGGGCAATATCTGCTTTGATGAAGTCGCGAGGCGCTTTAGGGTCCCATAAGGTGTCACTCAGGCAGGCAATGGCCAGCTTTTTTGCGGCTGGTGCATCTATTCCTCTTACTGCTTTGGCTAAAATGGCTCTAACGCAACACCATTTTCCATATACTTTTTCAGGGCCGCTCAGTGGTAGTTTAGTGTGTATGAAATAGGCGACATGGAGCTTTTTTCCGGCATCACTGGTGTGGTTTAGTAGGCTTTGAAAATACACCGTATCGTCGATTGGGTTTAGTGAGCATGCGGATAAAAGGCCTTTCGTTTCCGAGACTGGGGACTGCTGAATTTTGGTGTGAAGAGCAAGTAACGCGGCCCCTTTTTCTTTATCAAAAAATAGGGATTCAATGTTTTCGGCATTGGCGATTAGGCGGTCTAGTTGTTTGTCGGTATAAATATCAGTGATTCCCGTTAATTGGCCAAGGGTGCGCACCACGCGAAGGCAGTCATATGCTTCGCGCAATAGGTATTTAAACTTCACCACGTCTGGCCCAGTAGCGACCCAATCTCTGTTTAATTCCAGAGCGTCGAGCGCGCGTTTTAATAGGACGATATTTGCCGATTTTAATACCGAGCCAACGCATATTCGCCATTTATTTTGTTTATCTTTATATATGAAGATATTATTTATGCCCGTTAAATCCACATAGTCCCCACTACTCAAATGATGAAACATAAGTTGTTGGCAAAATAGGGTAAGGATTTTTTTGAATGAAGGGTCCTTTTGTACTTGCATGATCAGTGGCCGTAATGTTGGTTTGGCCTGTAGTAGGCTTTTTATATCAAGTGTTTCAGTGTTGTGAAAAATGGCGTTTTTCATGGACTGAAATGTGTTGGGGTGTTTTAGGCGGTCCAATTCATCCCAGTTGAATTCTAGGGTTTGGATCCCCCATTTATTAGGGGAAAAGAACCCATATTCAAACGGTAAGACTTTGAAAATGGCGGTTTGGGTGTTTTTTGGTGTTTGTATGGCATGTTCAAAATAGGTGATATTGTGTACGTCTGGAAAAGCACTGCGTAGCGTGTCGTATTTCTTGCTTTTTTCAATACGATATTTCTGCCGTTCGTTGGGCGTCATGTCTAAGGTTGTCTTACATAACTTAAATACAAAAGTTGGTAGTAATTCACCTTCATCTAATATATAAACGTCATGGGTGCCGCCATTTCCAATTTTTCGCAAATGTGGTTCAATAATGGCACCAAATGTGTTCAGTGGAAGCGTTGCGATGGCATCTTTTATCGTTTTAATAGGGCTGTATTCACTCATTATGCCTTCATTATATAACGAAAAATGAAATTGGTGTTATAATGCTTCCGATAAATTTACGTGCAAATGCTATAAATTTGACGATTGTATGAAAGGATACCTAATGCGCTTATTGAGAACGATGATTGTGTTGCTAGTTGTTTTAGTTGGAATAGGAACTCAATCAGTTTTTGCTGTTGATTTGGTGAACTGTGAGCGTGACCACATTGTGAGAAAGTTGGGAATGGCTCAACCGTCTGTAGACGCAAAATTTAAGCAGATGGATGAGGCCTTTACTAAATGTTTAGCCCCAAAGGAACACAACACGACTATAGATAAATTTCGTAAAGCTCAAAATTTTGTGGATCGTAAACGATTTGAAGATGCTGAAGTGGCGCTACATGCCTTTTTTAATTCTGCGGATCATACGCTTGATATTGCCAATCAAAATTTACGCGTATTAGCGATAGATTTATTGAAAAAAGAGGGTTATCAAGGTGAAAAACCTAAGATTGTTAACTTGAATTCGGAAGGTGGCGCACACTCCGAAAATGGATCCGAATTAGAGATCGGGGCTGTGCCTGTTCCAGCACCGGTTCTCTCTGTTAATTCACCAGGTCTTGCGGTGTCGACGTCTAAAAAGTCAGATGTGGCACGTGTGTATATTGCGCACAAGGTGGCGGCAGGTGATTCACTGTGGAATTTGTCTAAAAAACATTATGGATACGGTGAATATTGGTACGAGTTATTTTTAGAAAATGAGGGGAAAATTGAAAATCCTCGTGTTATTTATATTGGGCAAGAACTTCGAATCCCAAAACCCCGACGCACTCCTTCTAATTAATGAATTGAGTGCCATATGAGGCTGTGTTACCATGTTTGCCAAGGGTGATCTTTTTGAAACAATGGTTAGCAGTAATTTTACTTGTGTGTGTCACATGTTTTGGCTTCTCTGATAGGGTAGAGGCTGAGGCATTTCGCCATTCATGGTACAAGGTAAATTTAAAATACGATGAAGATATTTGGACGCCGTCAAATGATATGGAACGGTATCAATTATTGGCGCTGCTTCACGAAGATGGGGTTACGTCTTTAAATGTGTTTGCTTATACGTATGCAGAAACGCCCACTATTAACGGGTTTCAAGAGCGTCGAAAAGTGTCTGGATATGATGGTTGGGTAAATTTAGGTGAACGCGTTGGAACAGAGTTTGAATCCAAACGGGCTAATGTGCAAGATAGCTACCTTTCTATTTATTCTAAGAAATCGATGAATGCGCAGTTGCAAGTGGAATCTTGGGTCGTTGCTGAATATTATTATGTAAAAGAAAATAAGGGTTATGTGGTTTCTATTCGTACGCGTCGTGAATTGTGGAAATCGGTTCAGGAGACGTTTAAGGAAGTCGTAGAAAGTTTTTGGGTTGGTGATGGTGAAAAACCAAAGGTTGCGCGTGTTAAAACCTCTGAAACGGATTGGGAAATGGTGGGTGCCAATCCAGAGAACCAGAACAGTAATGATGTGAGTTTTGACCCACAGAGTAAGGCCGCTTTTTCGTGGGAATTTCGGTCTGATTATGACTTAAAGGGAGGCGCACCATTGTTTGCTAAAGGCGCCATTTATGCGGCGGAAGATGGTCGCATTCGGTCGTTTTCGATTTATGATGGCGTTGCAAAGTGGGAATATGAAACCAGTGGTGATGTTGATGCACCGATGGCATCCCAAAATGGGC
>JAQBTH010000012.1 GCA_027623425.1 bacterium
ATCGGCACTCGCACCTCTTTTTGGTTGATACGAATACCCATTTCCAAGGTCGTGCTATCAAACAAATTGCCAGGAAACGGGTTAATATCTAATCCGCCCACTGAAATGGATGCATTGCCATTTAAAAAATTAACCCCGCTCACCACTTCTTCCCAACTTGCCGTGTCGGCACCGGAAGACGAATAAATCAACACACGGACAGTGTGGGTACCAACTAAAGGCTCACCGGCCTCCTTGATCGCCACTTCAACATTTATCGCCTCTGGAACGGCAGCATAAACACTCGCGCACGCGTAAATAAAATATGCCAAAAGCAAACTCGTAAGACGAACATTAAAAGACATAGTGAATAACTCCTGATTGAGTTATACCGCTTTAGCCTCAAATCAAAACATCACGTTTTTTCGATATATGTGCAAAATCAGAGCGAAAATGGGCCCCCACTGATTCGCACCGTGCCAAGGCCATTTCAGTGGTCAAAATAGCCAATTGAAGAAGGGATTTTACTTCCAAAATAAGCTCCGTATCATGGGGCATCTGTAACACGTCGGCATGCAACCCCAAAATTCCCAACGCGCGGCGCAACCCCGCTGCGTTGCGCTCTATGCCCACATACTCCCACATTGCGTTTTGAACACTGTGGCGCACAATCATCAAATCACTATCTGTTGGTACGGCGCACAGTTCCCGAACCTCACCCGCAGTAATCCCCTCACTTTCACCAGCTGTCATCCCGGACTTGATCCGGGATCCAGGCAACCTCACACGATCATCAGAGTGTCCGCGCACGGAGCCCATTTTCAGCGCAGGGGAACCCATCACAGCCTCTGCCACTCGCGCCCCAAACACCATCCCCTCAAGCAAGGAATTAGACGCCAACCGATTCGCGCCATGTATGCCGGTTGCCGTTACTTCTCCCACTGCATACAATCCATCCACATCTGTACGCCCCCACTCATCAACCACCACACCACCAATGCAGTAATGCGCCGCCGGTGCCACTGGAATAAACTGCTTACGAATATCAATTTTTGCTTCCATACACCGTTCAAAAATAGTGGGAAATCGCTTTGGAATATCCACGGTTATATTGCTAAGGTCTAAGTACACTTGAGAGGTGCCTGCATCCATCATTTCTTTGAAAATAGCGCGGCTCACCACATCACGTGGCGCCAGTTCTGCTAAGGCATGATACTCCGGCATAAACCGTTTTCCAGCCGAATTCCTCAAAATTCCACCTTCTCCACGCACGGCTTCAGAAATCAAAAACAAACTAATAGGCTTTTTATCCCCAAGCGCCAAGGTGGTTGGGTGAAACTGAACAAATTCCAAATCTTTAACCTGACAGCCAGCCCAATACGCCAATGCAACGCCATCTCCCGTAGAGGAGGGTGGGTTTGTGTTTCGGGCATACATTTGGCATGCGCCGCCAGTGGCCAATATCACCACTTTGGCGCGAAACATTACATCATCAGTTTTGTGTTTGGCTTGAATGCCTACACAGTGGCCGTTTTCAATAATTAAATCCAAAATACTAGTATGAGGGAAAAACTGAACCAAGGTTTCGGTCAATAAATAGCGCCCCAATGTTTTTTCAATTTCACGCCCAGTTGCATCTCCGGCATGTAAAATGCGCCGCTTAGAATGCGCGCCTTCTTGCGTGTAATGCAATTGCCCATCTACCTTATCGAAATCC
The DNA here is from genome assembly GCA_027623425.1 of bacterium. Classification (GTDB taxonomy): domain Bacteria; phylum Margulisbacteria; class Marinamargulisbacteria; order UBA817; family JAQBTH01; genus JAQBTH01. Next base: position 1,697 of record JAQBTH010000012.1, read on the forward strand.
GCCCCTAATTCAATCAGCTCACGCACCCGATCAGGCCCTTCTTCCACCAAAATACGCACCATTTTTTCATCACACAACCCAGCGCCAGCCTCAATCGTATCGTTAAAGTGCAAGTCCGGTGTATCGCCTTCTTGAATTGCTGCTGCCACCCCACCTTGCGCCCAATGTGTGCTACTGCCACCCCCACGAATCGCTCCCTTAGTTAAAATCGCCACGCGCCCGGCTTTCGCCAAGCCTTTTGCTGCCGACAAACCTGCGATACCGCTCCCCACAATGACAAAATCAAAATCTAGCACTTGCATGGTAGCCCCATTTTATCACAGGTTTTACCCTAACAACCCATACGAACAAAAGAACATAAAAAAGCTAAAATACAATCAAAATAAAATAAAATAAAAAACATACATATAAAACAAAAATGAAATATGCACAAACACACATGCTATAATAGTCACTATATAATTAGGAGCCAAGCGCCTTATGCAACCAGTATCACATGCCGTATATGGCTCGAAAACAACCAGCGCCAACGCACCAAGACAAGAAGAAGTATTTACGTTACCAACTCTAAGTACCCGTTTAAATCCAGAGGCCATCATCCAGTTACGGAAATTTGGCATACCTAGCCCAGAATCCCAATTGGAGCTTACAAATATACTCAGTAAATTAGGAAATGCGCGAACCAAGCTTAAAGAAAACCTACAAGCTGCACTGCACATACAAGCAACCCTGAAACCAGAAGACCCTGAATATTGTGACATACAACGCTTATTCCATGATCTTACCTGTACCATTATAAATGGGTCTCATCCAGACTCCAAATTAATGAGACTGCTATTTAACCCAAATCAACCAATCAAGCATCAAGAAAACAGCCTTATTGCAGAAGATGGCCCTAGCTTAAGGATGTCAGGTTGCCACACAACACGATTAAAAAATGAGTTCAAAGACGGGTCATTAATGCACTTATTTTATCATCTTCGAGTAGCCATGCTAAAAGCAAATGCTCGCACAATACGTGCAAAAATGGAGTTGCCACTATTACCACCTTACCAAGCCGCTATGGAGAAAGCACAGGAAGAGGTTAGGGCCTGGGGTCTAACAGAAGTTAGCCGCAATGCCACTAACGTTCATAGAAAACGTGCGCTAGAACTTTTTGATAATCCCATAATACAAGTAAATCTACGCGCCCAAAATCCTGTCAATTTCGCGGCACACTCGATTTGGCATAAAATACTGAAAGTTCACGATTACATGAAAGGGGATATCGCGTTACAACTTGCGATAATGCACAAACTAAACGTCATTCTAGAGTCAACATTCCCCCTGTCAGCGTCTATACCATTGCAACACCCCGATACGTACCACAGAATACCCGACGGGTACCGAATGGTGCACCATGCCACGGACCCTGTCTCAGCCATCGCTATTCTTAACTCTGGCCTTCAGGAGGGATCTAGAAAAACATTCGGCAAAGGTGCATATGTGGGTTCAAATCCGGCCATCATCGCCGTGTATGGGCGTCAAGCCGCGCAGAAAGTAGGAATAAACACATTCGTCATCCTTCACTTTTTACTTCATGAAAGCTTAATACACAAAGATGCCGGCCCCCCAGAGGATCAGCATGCCGCAATATATATCGATATGGAAACAAATAAAGTCGGTACAACATACATGGTGATAGACAACACAAAGGTACCCCATTTACATCCGGTAGCCACCACAGTATTTGGCGAAACGGAAGAAACCCTGAGTCAGTATTTGGTTCGAGTAGCTGAAATGGACAAAAAACAACTGGGAAAACCATTCACTAAATACGCCCCAGAACCACAAAAAGGAAACACTCATGAAGATTGGGAGCTTTCAGCGCCTCAAAATTCACAATCCGCAACAGGCCAAACTTATATTTTCGACTCTCCTGTTCTATAATGCCCTAATGGCATTACAAGATGAAATTAAGAAACGCCGCACATTCGGCATTATTTCCCACCCTGACGCGGGAAAAACAACCCTAACAGAAAAATTGTTACTATTCGGTGGCGCGATTCAGGTGGCGGGTGCCATTAAATCTAAAAAGGCCTCTCGCCATGCCACCTCCGATTTTATGGAAATTGAAAAGCAACGGGGGATTTCCGTTGCCACATCAGTTATGGGATTCGAATACCGCAATACCAAAGTAAATTTATTAGACACACCCGGCCACAAAGACTTTTGCGAAGACACCTACCGCACGTTAACGGCTGTGGATAGTGTTGTCATGGTAATCGATTCAACCAAAGGTGTTGAAGCCCAAACCGAAAAGCTGCTTGAAGTATGCCGCATGCGCAACACACCGATTATGACATTCATGAACAAATTAGACCGTGAAGGCATGGACCCCATCGAACTACTAGACAATGTTGAAGACAAATTAGGCCTAGCCGTGTGTCCATTAAGTTGGCCAATTGGAATGGGCAAAACCTTCCAAGGTGTTTACAGTCTGTATGAAAAAAGCATCGTTTTGTTTAAAGCCGGCGCCGACAAACAATCCAAGTTGGGTGAAGTTGTCAGAATATCAGACCTAGCAGACCCCGTTTTAGACGAACGTATAGGTCAATTCGCGGCGGATAAACTACGCGAAGATATCGAACTTGTGACAGGTGTGTATCCAGAATTTAATAAGAATGATTATTTGGCAGGCACGATTACACCCGTGTTTTTTGGCTCTGCCGTTAATAATTTTGGAGTACGCGAACTGTTAGATTGCTTTATCGATATTGCACCAAACCCACGCCCAAGAGACACGACCGAAGGCCCTGTAGCACCAGACAACCCAAAATTCAGCGGTTTCATCTTTAAAATTCATGCCAATATCGACCCAAAACACCGGGACAGAATTGCCTTTCTACGCATCTGCAGTGGTACCTTCGAACGCAATAAAAAATACATTCATGTGCGTTCAGGAAAAGTATACCGTAGCAACAACCCAACTGCGTTTATGGCCCAAGCCAAAGAAGTCATCGACACGGCTTACCCTGGGGATATTATTGGGTTACATGATACCGGCGAATTACGCATTGGCGACACCATTACTGATGGCGATAAGTTCTCATTTAAGGGAATCCCTTCCTTTAGCCCAGAGATATTTAAAGTAGTGGTAAATGAAGACCCAATGAAAACCAAGCAACTTGATAAAGGCCTGCTGCAATTATGTGAAGAAGGCGTGGCACAGTTATTCATTCGCACCGATGGCAGCCGTAAAATCATTGGCACCGTTGGGGCATTGCAATTCGAAGTCATTCAATACCGCCTTGAACACGAGTATGGGGCCAAGTGCCGCTTTGAACCATTAGGTTTTGTAAAAGCCTGTTGGGTCACATCAGAGGATAGCAATGCGCTCGATATATTCATCAAATCCAGGCCCACACAAATAGCCAGAGATACCGAATCACGCACTGTTTACTTGGCTGAAACACGTTGGAGTTTAGACCGCGAAATCGCCGAACACCCAGAAATCACCTTTCATACAACATCAGATTAAACTTACTTCCGTACAAACAAACTTGCGCTTAACAAGTGTTTATCCGCAACCATAGGAAGAGGCATTATGAGTTTGTTATAATGTGGATCCAATGCCTCAGGCCAATCTCCTACTAATTTAAATCGATGAATAAAACCAGGATATAAGCGCTGCAAAACAAAATTATCCTTACCCATCAAGATCACATGATCGCCAGGGCGTAACATTAAAAACATCGACTCAATTTGAGCCGACAACTCTTTCTTAGTTCCCTTAAATTCAGCGCAAAGATGATACAAAATATAGGATAATAAAAGTACGATTGGAGCCCGATTTCGCAACATTTTTGAAAAGGTATCAGAAGATGCAAATGTTAATAAATCCATATCGCTTACACTAACGCTTTTAGGTTCCAATCCATGATTTTTGGTTCCGTCAAACAAACAAGTAGCCAATCGCTCTCCAAGTACAGCAGTAATTCCAGCTTTAAGTTGAAGAAGTGAATCATCGGGAAACAATTGATTTAAGTATTCTGAAGAGAGCTTTACCATTAACTTTACACCACGCCAACTTTTTAACGGTTCCAACGCAGTAATGGTAGAACCGTTCGTTGGCGATAACACACTCATCACTTCTTGCAACTGAGGTGAGAACGCCACCTTACCACCTCTCTCCTCAAGCAATTTGATACCCGGCCCTGGCAACACCAACTGCAACGGCCCTTTTTTACCTAAATCAAAAAGAAATTTTAAGCCCGACAAAGAGTGTACGACACTTGTGCCTGCACCCATTGGAAGAAAACAAAGCTCGCCAAAAGCCGTTCGGTACGCCTGACTCAAGGTAACAGTTTTACCCTCCATTAGAGACTGAATTGTCAAACTGCAGACAAGTTTTTGAGTGTAATCATGATCATAACGCAATAATAACTGCACCACGCCCACATAATGTTTAAAACAACTACCGTCCACCCAATCCTGAGGCGTATTCTTAGGCTGTGTCATACGATCAAGCACAAGCCCTAGTGCGGATAACCCAGACCGAACAGACTTCTCTGCAACCGCATTCGCAAAATTCCTAAATACCGGTATATCTGGATTCGTATCAAACCATTTGTCCATAGCCTTCGCGATACAATCAAGCGCATCCCGTTGCCCACAAACGGCTAAATTACGAATTAACACCCCCAATTTTGACATATCACCCGGTTTAATATCTAACCTTTCATCTAAATAACGCAAAATAGCATGAGGTTCAATATAAAGTGCCCCATCTCTTATTTGGGGTTTAAGAGCCAAATAGAACTCTCTCACAACAGAGTTTTTAGAAAATAAGTCCGCTATATTTTGAAGTTTCGGAGCAGCAACAACCGCATCTGCCGCTTGAAAATGAACACGCGGCACCCCCCCATCTGGAGGAGAGTCTCCAAACAGCAAGCGCACCGCTTCAAATGCGGCCTGTTCAACTTGTAATAATGGGCTTGCTAAACGACGGTTTAAACTAAACATACTAGTAACGCACCAACTGAACAGCTTCATTTGAGTAAACACCCTTTTGCTGAATTAATTCTGAAGGCTTGCCGTCAGTATTGGGTAACGCCTTCAATGCATGGCAATTTTCCCATTTAAATATAGATTGCCAATTTGGGCACAAATTACATAAGACATAATAGTCATGCGCCATTAACAGTATGGAATCTCCTTTTCGAAATGCACGATCTAACCATGTCATAACCCGTTTCTCTAAAGCAGAAATACTACCCATTGATGAAGACAGTACATTTTCTAAAAAATGCGTCATCACCACCACAATTGGGGCAGATTTACTTTCCCCCATTCGTTGCATAAACTGAATTTGTAAATCTGAAAAAACGTTATCCGCATATAATCGCTTTGTTCCAGGCAGCACCCTTTGAACGTCATGAATAACAGTCGGGTTCAATAATCGCGAAACAAAACCAGGGTCTTCGAGTTGCTGAGCCAAACACTCTTCATCCAATGATGAAAGCTGCTGAGAAACAAAATTACGTGCCCAATAATCAGGCTTAAATTCATGCACCGTTTCAAACTTAGACAATAGAGAATCGAACCCAACACAAGAAGAGCCTTTATTATGCGATAAAACAGCCAAAACTTCTTGCAATTGAAAACTCACATATCCAGTATGAACGCTATCCCCATCTCCCAACACAGGAACAGCCCGAAACCCATTCCCCGCAATCACACACTGCACAGGCCCTTTTTGCTGAAAATCATATAACAATTGCAATGCCGGAAGAGAATTAAACATCACTGTATAAGTAGAATGTGATACTTTTGACATTAAAGATAACGACTCATTTTTGGGGCCTGATACACCCTTAACACGACCCGACAAAAAATCTTTAATCGAAAAATCCTTGCCAGGTACTGCTTGGTCTAAATTCGTATCAAACACATTCAAATAGCAGAACACTTGTGGATAATGAATAAACTCCGATTCCACGACCCATTCATCTGTAATGCGTGCCAGAAGTTTACCCGCCACATAGCCCAATGCCGAATGATGCTTACTATTTAAAGAGCACACAGCTTTTGCATACTGCTCACATACATCGTCATCTCGATTTTCAAGTCGCCATTTTTGCACCACCTCTCCAATGGCATATAAGCCTTGGGCAAAACCACCTAGTGCCAAATTACGTATCACAGGTGCCGACGCATCCATATTCTGAGGAGTAACACCCAACCCAAGCAAATAAGCCTCTGTTGGTGCCATTTCAAAACAAAGCGTATCACCCCGCAAGGAATAAGTACCCACAACAAAATCCACTATTGTGTTATTTTGTACCCAAGACAAATGGGCTCGGTGTTCAGACTGGAATGCAACGCGATGAAACATGAAGCAACTATATCACAACATAAAAATTCAAAAAATACTGCAAAATTTATTAAGGCAAACACATAAAAAAATTAATTGAAATTTACCCTTCTTTTTATGCGATAATAGTCAGAAGATAAGTGTTACGAACCGAAAGGTTGTCACCAATTTAAAGTGAGAGGAGTGGGGAAAAATGGCAGTAAGTTCAATTAACCCCACACCACCTCCATTTAGTAAGATGGGCGCAGTAGCAGAAGCGACCGAAGCTGGCCGTAATGGTCTTGTTGCCAAGGCACAAGGGCAAGGCGCTAGTTTAAATGACCCAGGGGTATTTTCAAATGTAGCCGTTGCCGTAGAACAAATGAAACCTGCACACACAAACGCAGGTGACAAAGAAGAAAAACTAGTCGAGACAACTGAATTTCGGCAGACGGAAATAGGCGCACTAGCAGGTCAGCGTTCGTTAAGTGCACAAGCCGCCGCTGCAACAGCCGATGACGGCGTACAAGCCGAAACAAACAAAGTACACAAAAAAATGACCAAAGCCAAAGAGGCTGAAGACCAAGGCGAGCAAGAAAACAGGCGCTCAAAGGGTCTTCTTGAAGCGAAAACTGAAGAACCCTCCCGGTTAAAACGCGCCGCCAGCACTGGCGATATTGTCGCGCTACAAGCACAAGAGCGCCACAACCAAAATAAAGGATTAAAACGCACAAAATCCATGTCAGAAATAGCGCTTGATGTTGCAGACGAAGCCCTAGACAAGGTAGATACCGCTATGGATGTAGCTAAAAAAGTATCCGGTTGGGCTGGAGTTGGGGGCATCATTGGCACTGCTATCGCCCCCGGTGTAGGAACAGTCGCCGGCACAGCTATTGGTGCAGTAATACGACTTGGCATCGAAGCCGTTAAACGCCTATAGCGCGCCTGGAAATCAGAACGGGAAATCCCGACTGATCCAACACCTGCAACCCCAGCACCACAAGTTGCTGTTGAAAATGCCTAAAAAGACCTCCGTATAGAAGTAACTAATATTTGGATGTAGTGTGCCATTACTACCCCCGGGAGCATATTAATAATATGTAACCAGAGGTCTAATGGCGCAATACGCCGAATATAATTACTTCCGCAACATGTTGATGGCAGCAACGATTAACAGTAGCGCAAACATCTTCTTTAACACATGCGCTGGCAAATAAATAGCCAATTTGGCACCAACCAAGCCACCAACCAATAAACCTACGGCCAACAACAATCCCATTTTCAAATCCACATGCCCAGCCTTGTAATAGGTATAAGCCGATAACAAGGCCACCGGTGGCAACAACGCAAACAACGCCGTGCCTTGTGCCTGATGCTGAGTAAGCCCCACAAACAACACCATTGCGGGCACCATGATTAAGCCCCCACCAATTCCCATAAGGCCACTTAATATTCCCGCTGCAAAACCAATAAAAAGTAATGTCATAAGTCTATTATACTATACCAAAACAGTTATGCACGGTTCGGCCAGAACACATTACTTATCTGTTCTTTTACACCAAAACCGACCATCAACAACACCGGCAGTTGAAATGCCTTTGGTAAGGCACTCGCAAATAACGAAAAGCCTTCTGCGGCAACAGCCCTACTCAATCGGCCTGAAAATTCCTGAAACGTATTAGACTGTTTCACGCTTAAGTTGCCATCCAACACATCCATCATCATGCGCGATCGGATCGCATCCATCACGATATTCCCACTAAAAATACCCAAAAGTGCGCCCAAATAAGTGGATCCCATTCCAGTGGGTACCCTACGCTTTTCTGCAGAAACACCAGCTCTAGTCAAAACAGAATCCACAACTGGTTTAAACGCCCCTTTCATTTGCATAAATACACTCACAAACAACATATGCCGCAGTGCCATAGGGTACAATGCTGTAATTGGTAAGCGTTGCCCTGTAATGCCCACCATTTCTCGATACGCCTCTCTAGGATCCTGAGACAAACACCCTGATTGCTGCCCCAACTTACACAATTCAGACGTGTTAACCAAGAAGGATTCAGCAAATCCTGCTGCAGACCAGACAATCGTTTGAGTCGGCACAGATAATTTAGTGACCCTTTCCCCAAACACCTCTTCAATACCGATCGGCACAACAAACGCACGCACCAAAAAAGGAAACTGTTTAATGGGCCCTGCCTCAAAAGCACATCCACTAACAGATCGAAGTAGACGTGTTTTTTTAACCTCAGAAGCAAAATCGCGAATAATTTGAAACATCCCTGCATTTGGGTCTATTTGCCGCCGTGCACGCACAATATCCGCTGGTAATCCCGCTACAGCCCCTACCGCACCAGAGACCACCGAAACACCAAAAAGCTGCAACGTCGAAGGCCCATTGGACGCTCCACTTAATGACCCTGGAATTTTAGGTGGACTCGCTATATTATTCGATTTTTCGATTGGATTCATTGTAAAATGATATACAAATTTAAATAATTATACAATTACAAAAAATTACACCAAAAGAATAAACGAGATTAGGATACAACGGATCAAATAAATCAATGATTATGATATACTATTTTCTATGCATTTCACACCACTTTCAATTCCTGAAATCATCAAAATCACGCCCCAAATTCATGGGGATGGTCGTGGTTTTTTTATGGAAGTACACCATCAGGAAAAGTTTATAGCAGCTGGAATTACAAATACTTTTGTGCAAAGCAATCATTCTCGCTCTACTAAGGGCACATTGCGCGGTTTGCATTACCAATTGAGCCCAAAAGAACAAGGTAAGCTTGTTCGAGTGTTAAGTGGGAAAATATACGACGCAGCAGTGGATATACGCCCAAATTCCCCCACATACGGGAAATGGATAGGCGAAGTTTTAGATGATGTAAAACGAGAAATGCTGTATGTGCCGCCTGGGTTTGCCCACGGTTTTTATGTGTTATCCGAGTCTGCAGATGTGGAATATTATTGCACCAACACCTATACCCCTGAATTAGAAAAGGGCATTCATTGGGATTCGGCTGGCATAAAATGGCCACTCACAGTACCACCTATTTTGTCAGAAAAAGACAATATACTGCCCCGATTAACCGCTTAGTCTTCAGGCAATAGGCGCGCGCGTTGGACTGTATCTTGCGCTTTGAGTGCTTGAGCACTTAAAAAGTGATCTGTTTTAGCCGATTCAGCTAAAGCGCGATCTCCTTGCTCTGTATTTCGTGATTGATTTTGACCTTCATAGCCCACTCGACGCTTGGATGCCGCTAATCGCTCTAAGTTTCTTGTCTGACGATCTGCCGTTACTGCCGCAGCTTTCCCCATATAGTAGATTGATTATTGCGATGGGCCACAGACCCCATTCCTTTAGGCATATCAATTCCCCCCAACTATTTAACTCACAAGTATAAATTCCCTAAAATGAAAGACTTTAAACACCGAATAAACCATATAAATTAGATAAATAAAGACAATTGAGCTGAGTTCAAAGCCCCCACATCCCCAGAAGAATGCAACTCCAAGCGTGCTAAATACCCTTCGGCAGCGGCTACCACAGCAGCGGGCATACCTGCCATCTTCGCCACATGCACACCGTAGCTTTTGTCTGCCGGCCCCGAAACCAACCGATGTTCAAACACCAATTCCCCACCACTTTCCCGAATCGCCATGCTCATGTTTACTGCGCCTACCAACCGCTCAGCAAGCCCGGTCAACTCATGGTAATGTGTGGCAAAAAAGGCCCTCGCCCCTACCACATCATGCACGTATTCGCTCACCGCTGCCGCAATACTCATTCCATCATACGTGCTGGTCCCCCGCCCAATCTCATCTAACAAAATCAAACTTTTATCGGTTGCCCCATTCAAAATAGTCGCCGTTTCTACCATTTCCACCATAAATGTACTTTGCCCCACCGCCAAATTATCCAGGCTACCAATACGTGTAAATAATTTATCAACAATGGCCCACTTCATAGACGTTGCAGGCACAAAACTACCAATTTGTGCCAAAATAACCATCAGGGCCACTTGCCGCATTAAAGTCGATTTCCCCGCCATATTCGGCCCTGTTATCAAAAAGAAACGGGCGTCATTCCCATTCATCGCCACATCATTGGCAATAAAATGAATACCCTCTTTTTGTTCAAGAACGGGGTGACGCCCCGCCTCAATCACAAGCATACGAGCATCCGTCGTCACAATTTCAGGACGCACATAGTTCTTGGCCTGTGCCACACTCGCCAGGCTCTGCCACACATCCAATTGGGCCACTAAATCCGCCACCTGCTGCAACGTGCCAACCAATCCCTCTACGCGACCCACCACAGCTTTAAAAACATCTTGTTCAAGTGCAATTTGCTTGGCCTCGCCACTCAATAACACTTGCTCTTTTTCTTTTAATTCCGGCGTAATATAGCGTTCAGCACCGGTTAACGTTTGCTTACGAATATACTGTTCAGGAACCATCTCTTTATGAGTATTGGTCACCTCAAAATAATAGCCAAAAACCCGGTTATACCCCACCTTCATGGTTTTAATACCAGTGGCATCACGCTCTTGTTGCTCCAACCCAGCAATCCAATCCCGTATCTCACTAAATTCCGCCATTAGGGTATCCAATTCCTCACTATATCCAGCTTTAATTACACGACCATCCCGAATATGGGCAGGCGCATCATCTCGGATTGCCGATTGAATTTCTGTTACCAAGCGCTGGCACTCCCCCCCGTCAGAAAACTGTTCCGCTAACACATGAAAGGCATCTCCTAACAATCCGACAGGCCCCATTTCATTTAAAATACCTGGGACATGAGACAATTCTGCTAAACTCCCTGCCAAACCAAGTAAATCCTTAGGATTGTGAGTATGAGACACCACGCGCGCTAAAAGACGCTCTAAGTCATAAACACCTTTTAAGCACTCTCGTAATTCCTCACGGCTTAAAATATCATGAATAAATGCCGCTACAGCATCTTGCTGAGCGTGAATAACCTCACCATCAACAAACGGCCGTTGCAGACGTGTTTTTAGCAGCCTCGCGCCCATCGCTGTCCGCGTGCGGTTCACAGCGTAAAATAACGTATCGCGAGATTCTTTATGGTGTTGATTAGACACCAACTCAAGATTTTTAATCGTAACGCCATCCATTCTTAAGCCCGAATCAGCACTAAAATACCGAATTTGAGTTACCTGACTTAAGGCCGTCTTATGGGCATATTTTAAATAATCCAAAATGGCCCAGGCGGCCGATAATCCACGCGTATCTCTAGCAATACCAAACCCCTCCAACGTACTCACATTAAAATGACCTGCTAAGCGTTTATGCGCATCATCTACACTCAGTATTGGCACTAAAGACACCGGAACATGATCCGCAACAAACGAGGCCCCACCCGTCATTCCCGACCCACCTGCCGTCATTCCCGACCCCGATCGGGAATCCATCCTCTCATCCACTAACAATTCTTTCACGCTCAATTGATCCAACAATGCCTGCACTTCAGCGCGCCTTAACTGCCCAGTGACAAAAAACGCCCCCGTACTCGCATCAATCACCGCCATACCCAGCTCATCATCACGCCCAGACACCGCTGCCAAATACACATGATCGGTTTCATCCACAGCACCCGCATCAATGACGGTACCAGGCGTTATCACTTTTACCACATCGCGCTTGGTTAATCCTTTGGCCTCAGCCGGGTCTTCTATTTGCTCACAAATCGCAACTTTATAGCCCTTGCTGACCAATTTTCCAGTGTAATTATCCGCCGAATGAAACGGAAACCCACACATCGGTACTCTGTTCTCATCTTTACCGCGCCCCGTTAAGGTAATATCCAACACCTTAGAGGCAATATGGGCATCATCAAAAAACATTTCATAAAAATCGCCCATTCGAAAAAATAAAATCGCATCCTGATACCGGGCCTTTATCTCGCGATATTGGCGCATCATGGGTGTATCGGCGCCAGCCATTATCGAATCTCTATAGGTAAAGCCGCAGTTATGGCTGCCACAAATTCAGTATGCGCCAGATTAACCACCTCATCGGTTAAAGTGGTCTCATCATCCTGATACACAAAGGCAAAAGCCAAACTGAGTTTATCTGCACCCAAATGTTCAACCGATTCAAACCGATCAAACAAGAATAATCGCTTACACAATTTGGGTTTCTTCTTATATAGAACCGATTCAATACTGGAATACGCCAAGTCTTTCGGTACAACTATAGCGATATCACGGCGAGTATGCGGCAATACGCCAAACGCTTTATACTTCGGTTGTGGTCGCACCGATTTAAGCACCGAACTCACATTAATTTCAAAATAAGACACAGGAACAGAAATGCCATAAGCCTTTAAGCGTGCCGGATGTACTTTTCCAAATCGCCCAAGTGCATGTTTTAAACTCGCAATCGTTCCTGCTTGTCCCGGGTGCAAATCGCCATCATCACAGCGCTTATCCACACGAATTTGAATAACACCTAACGCCTCAAGTGCCGCACACACAATACCTTTAAGCCGCAACACATCTGCGCCGGCCAATTTATCTTCGGGCCGGTAAGACGATTCAAACCAATCCCCATATACAACACCAGCTAAATGGGTGTCTTGCACGCCATCACTTGGAAACACACTTCCAAATTCAAAAATAGCCCCACGATTTACTTGGCGAGACGCGTCATGCCCCACAACACGTAATAAACTCGGTAAAATACGCTCGCGCATCACCGATTCTGCAGGGGTTAACGGGTTTGAAATCGTACGCGAGTCAGTTGTTTTCCAATCGCATTTGACCGCATCTTCTTGTCCCACCATTGAAAAATTAATCACCTGGGAAAACCCATTGGCAATAAAAAAGGAATGCAACTGCGACAAAACACGTTCATCATCAGACTTTGACACTTGCACCACCGATTCACGGGGCAAGCAAGATGCAATACTATCCATGCCAACGACACGCATAATATCTTCCGCCACTTCCTGCCATCCCAGCACGTCATGCCTGCGCCAGGTCGGCACCGTCACACACGCAAACATTTCAGAAGAATGGTCTACTATCTCCGACCCAGCCGCCGTCACCGACCCCACGACCGTTATCCCTGAACCTGCCGTCATTCCCGACCCCGATCGGGAATCCACTCCCACGGCAACCCCATAACCCAGTCGACGTAACGTACCCCACGCCTGATCAGCAGTATACTGCACACCAATCAACCGATTAAGGGCGTTTAAATCAACATCAATCTTGCCATCAAAACTGCTCGCGTCACTATCTTTAGTATGCCCTGACGCCTGGCATATGTCGCCAACTTCAGCGCCTGCCAAACTCTTTATCAGGTGCGCAACCCGGTTACTCGCCCGCTCCACGCCTGCAATATCCAATCCTTTTTCAAACCGAACGGCACTATCTGTTCGCAACACATGCGCGGTTGCCGTTGCACGAGTGGCCACTGGGTCAAACCAGGCCGCCTCTAGCACCACATCTGTAGTATGGTCATTAATCTCAGTACGCGCACCGCCCATCACACCGGCAAGCGCAACGGCCCCAGCGTCATCGGCAATAACACACTGCCCCGCAACTAGTTTACGTTCCTGCTCATCTAACGTAACAAGCGCCTCCCCATCCTCTGCGCTTCGCACCACGATAGCACCCTTCACCTTGCTGGCATCAAACGCGTGCAAGGGCTGACCAAGCTCAAGAAGCACATAGTTGGTCACATCCACTATAAATGAAATCGGTCGAACGCCAGACACCTGCAAACGACGCTGCATCCAAAGTGGCGTGGCAAATTGCCAAACATTTGAAATGGTCCGCGCAGTATACATCGCGCATAAATCTGGCGCCTCATTTCGACACGTAATCGACTTTTCACTAGCCGTCATTCCCGACCCACCTGCCGTCATTCCCGACCCCGATCGGGAATCCAAAATCTCCACTTCCTTCAAATCCAATTCATAAATCGCAGAAATATCTCTGGCAATACCCAAAACAGACTGACAATCACCACGATTCGGTAAAATACCAATATCTAAAACCGCATCCCTTAAACGGGCATACTCAACAAAATCAACACCCAAAGGAGTATCTTGCGGCAATATCCAAATACCAGCCGCCTCATCGCTTACACCTAATTCAGTTTCACTACATAACATGCCGTTAGAGGGCACACCACGTAATTCACTGGCTTTAATTTCCATTCCATTGGCGAGCACCGCACCCGGTAAACTAACCGGCACCACGTCGCCCTCTTTAATATTTTGAGCTCCAGTCACAATTTGATGCCTCGTCTTACCGTCAGTCACCTGACAGACCACCAATTTATCCGCATCCGGGTGTTTTTCAATAGACTCAATGCGCCCAACAACAATACCCGATAACGATGCACCAAGAGTCTCAACACCCTCAACCTCTAATCCTGATAAGGTCAATCGTTCGGCCAATTCGTCCACTGGCACATTGATATCCACAAACTCACGAATCCAATTTAATGAAAACTTCATGCCGCCCCCTTAAATTGAGAAATAAATCGCGCATCATTTTCATATAATAAGCGTATATCTGATATTTGATAGTACAACATGGCCAACCGGTCCACACCCAAACCAAAGGCAAATCCAGTGACTTCTTCAGGGTCGTATCCAACCGCCTTAAATACATTTCGATGCACCATGCCAGCTCCCATCACCTCCAGCCATCCGGTTTGTTTGCATATGCCACACCCCTTACCTTTGCACATCACACATTCCAAATCCACCTCGCAACTCGGAACAGTAAACGGAAAATAACTCGGGCGGAACCGCACCTTTTTGGAATCACCAAACAATGACCGAAGGAAAAACTCCAACGTCCCTTTTAATTCCGCAAAACTAACATGTTTATCCACTAGCAGGCCTTCAATTTGGTGAAACACCGGTGAGTGACTCACATCAGCATCACAACGGAACACTTTGCCTGGCGCTAAAATACGTAACGGTGGCGCCATAGTCTGCATAGCCCGAATTTGAACAGGAGACGTATGGGTACGAAGCACACCGCCATCTTTCATATAAAAGGTATCGTGCATGTCTCGAGCAGGGTGTGAGGCCGGAATATTTAATGCTTCAAAATTATTAAATTCAGTTTCAATTTCAGGGCCAGAAACCGTTGAAAACCCGATTCGGCCCAAACATTCCACGATTAATTTCTCCATGCGGTGTAACGGATGCGACGCACCACTACCACGGCCCACACCAGGAGCACTCACGTCTACCGTGTCTGACACTAATTTAGCGTTCATTTCATCACGCTCAAGCGCATGACGTTTCGCATCAATGGCATCGGTAATTTGGGTTTTAATTTGGTTTGCCGCCTGGCCAACCGAAGCCTTTTCTTCATTTGAAAGGTCTTTGAGTCCTTTTAAAATATCAGTTAAAACGCCTTTTTTCCCTAAATAGGAAATTCGCACGTCTTCAATACCAGATACCGTATCGGCATTCTGCAGCGCAGTTTCACACTTACTTTTTAGTTCTTCTAAACGCGAAATCATGATGTGAAAGTGTAGCATAATTCATCTTCACCGCGAAGCCCAACGCAACACACCTAAAATGGGCAGTACATTATTCATACAAATTCAGAAATCCAACTCAGATGAAATCCGCCACAACCAAAATTCGATAATAGACAAGCATATGTATTGGCGAAGCCAGATTATTTTCGTTATACTATACTTAAATTTACAACTTTTTAAACGAACGCGAGGTGAAAATTATGGCACAACCAAGAACAGTAGAAGCAGTAGGTGGCACAGCAGCAGCAGCAACTCCACCAGCGCAACGACGAGCAGCTCCTGCAGCTCCAGCACAGCAAGAGGCAGCAGCAGGTAGCGGCCGTCCGGCAACGCCAACGCTTGTTCAACAAGCGCGAGAGATTCCATTAGCTCCTGAGCTAACATTAACTCTAAGCGATGACCACCAAACCGCCACTATCAGAACAGCTGGAGCGACATCATCCCCAGTTTCAGTAGAGGTAACGGCAGGAAATATTACTAAATTACGTGAGATGGCAGCAGCAAGTCCTAGTCAAACTCTAGTAGCAACAGACCTATAAACAATAACCCCTATACAAAACGCATGCATTGGTATAGGGGTTATTTGTATCTTAAAAAAAATGAAATCACCCTACCTTTATAACCGAAATAACTATAGAATAGAACATAACTTGGGGCTGTCGAAAAATATCTCAAGCAAGGCCTTCAGAGAAAAGTTCCCGGAGTTTAGTAAACCTAAATGAGGAAAACTTTTCGAGAATGAAACGCAGCATTAAACATTTTTCGACAGCCCCACTTACACAACCAAGATTGAGGGGAAAGACATATGGCAGAAAAAACCAAAATTGCAATTTTAAACGATAAAAAAGACGGCCCAAGCGAACAAATAAAAGATATTATATTCGACAAAGCCATCAACAATCGATTTAAATCCCTAAAAGAGTATTTAGACAATGAAAACTTAGCCTATAACCCCAAGGCACTACAGCATTTATGCAAACTAACCGAAACAGCGCTTCGTAAACAAGTAAAATATTATGCACACTTGATGTATCACAAAATGCAAACATCCGGCGACTGGGGCGAACCTGGTGAACAACAAATTAAAATCGCGTTTTGTCGAAATATTTTAAAAGTAGACCCTAAAACAACACTAAGCCAAAACGATGCATTCGATTTCATGGCAAAAGTAGAAGAAAACTTAGCGCAATTACAAATAAAGGCCATTACAGTTACCGATGCCCAATTCAAACTAAAAAATTATAGTTTCAATATCTTCGGTAAAATGTTCGAAAGCTTCCGAAGTGTTGAAATCGACCGCATTTTAAGATTCACCGGCTCAAAACTATTTTTCCACGGTGGCCAATACGGTGCCGACCAAGAATTTATCATTGGCGAAGGAAAAATGGTCCATAAAGAAGGCTATGATGTCATCTACCTACAAAATGAAATTATCCGTACACCAAACAACGTGATGTCTATGGCCGCCATTATTGGAAACCGCAACATATACATTCGTTTAGAAGCGTTAAAAACAATATTTGCCCAGAAATGGTTGCAAATGTTTCGCTATACAGAGGACGAAAAAGCCCAAATCAAATCAAACCCATTCTGGAATATCGCAGAAGGCATAAAAGAACAAGTCATCAACGGTTACGGCATCAAAAATGAAGAGCAATTAATCAAAATGGAAAAAACATTTTTGGCCGACATGGCTGAAACGATTTTGTACCATGAATTGGGGCACGGCATTATCCAACATAAAATGCTGCCTTTAGAATTGGGCGCAATTGGTGAATCCACAAAACTGTATGGCGAAAACATCTACACCGCAATTCTAGAGTTCTTTGCGGACTTTGCTCCACCACGGGACAAAATTGTAGGCCCAATACATAATATTATCAAAATGGCCAAAACCGATGAAATACGTGCCACACGCATGTACTTTATGTATCTATCAGATGTGTGGTTTTACAACACAGAAGACAAATACATGTTCACTTATTCTGACATGCTCGCCCTCATGCTCATGAAATACATCAAAAGTAATGGCAAAATTGAGTGGGATCGCATCGATGCGGATTTACAATTCCGTGAAACACGCAACGGTGATGACACCACCGTATTTGAGCGCATATTTGAGTTGTACTGCCAAGACACGCAAGAAATGAAAACACTCATGGAACACTCCGAATTTAATTTGGGCGACCAAAAATTCGATTACAAAAAAATCCGTGGCATTTTAATTGATGAGTTCATCAAAAACGATGGTTACGTGCATGAAGATACCTATGAGTTCTTGGTTCCGTTCTGGACCAACATTTTAGGCTACGTCAAACAAATCTCTGACTCAGCAGGTAAAATGCAACAATTCATAGAAAACCAACAACGAAAAATTCTAATGAAGATGTTTATTTTGTCGGCTGGTCGAAAAAAGGCAGAAACCTACAACTATGACCATCGCCAATACATACAAGACCGCATGTTAGAACTAGGCGTCACCGCGAAACGCTTCTAAGACGCAACATCTAACTCCGCAAGAAACGCCTACCAGAAGCGTATTTTACATACGTTGAGGACAGGCTATTCCGTAAAATTTGAATGAAATAGTTCCTTACAAATCACTATACCCAAAAGGGATGAATTTAGGATGAGATTTGGTCATTTTAAGAAACGCCTACCGGAGGCGTATTTTACATACGTTGAGGACAAGGCGTATTCGAAAAAATGGGCAAAGATCGCCTAAATTCATCCCTTTTTAGGAATAAACGGAAGAATGGACTATGGGCAACCACTCATCCATATCCTCCATAATCTTCCCTGTTCCCAGGGCAACGCAAGATAGCGGATCGTCGGCCATATGCACTTTAATATCAGTTTCCTGATTGTAATATTTACTTAAACCGTACAAAAGAGAACCCCCACCGGTTAAAATCATGCCTTGGTCTAAAATATCAGACGAAAGTTCAGGAGGCGTTCGCTCTAAAGTACGGCGCACAGTGCCTAAAATTTGCGATAACGGCTCGGCTAAAGCATCACGGATCTCGTAAGACGATAGTGTAAACGTTTTGGGTAAGCCAGTCAGCAAATCGCGCCCTGTTACATCCATGGTTTTCTCATCTGAAAACGGCATCGCTGACCCAATCTTAATCTTCACACGCTCAGCCATGCGCTCACCAATAAGCAAATTAAAATTCTTACGACAGTGGGCAATGATCGCATCATCAAACTCATCACTGGCCACACGAATCGATTCGGAGACAACAATTCCCCCTAAGGAAATAACCGCGACTTCGGTAGTCCCGCCACCAATATCAATCACCATATACCCTTTTGGGGATTCAACGGGAATACCAGCTCCAATAGCAGCAGCCATGGGTTCTTCAATTAAGTACGCCTCTTTTGCACCAGCGCTTCTAGCTGCATCTAAAACAGCGCGCTTTTCAACACCAGTAATGCCATAAGGCACACCGATTAAGACACGAGGGCGAGAAAAATACTGACGTTTTACAACCTTTTTAATAAAGGCACGTATCATCGCTTCTGTTGTTTCAAAATCCGCAATAACACCATCTTTCATTGGTCGTACAGCAATAATATTACCTGGAGTTCGCCCCACCATAGAACGGGCCTCTTCACCAATTGCCAACACATGATTTGTTTTACGGTCTAGCGCCACAACAGATGGTTCGCGCAACACAATTCCGCGGCCACGAACAAAAACAACAGTATTGGCAGTACCCAAATCGATACCAATGTCATAGGTCCATAATTTACGAATTTTCGACCAAAACAAAGTTGGGATTTCCTCTCCAATAGAATGAATAAAGAATAGCATATTAAAATCAGGCAGACCACCAAGTATAATAAGTACATGACACTATATTTAGTTTCCAAGTCCCCACGTCGTGCCGACATCTTAAAGGCCCATCACATTCGATTCGAAATCGCTGAAAATAAGCTGGAAAAAGAAACCCCTGCCACCGTTCCATATGTGACATGGATAGTGGCATTGGCACAGGCAAAGGTATCCGCATCAATCGGCAATTTAAAGGGACTTATTTTAGGGTCTGATACCGCTGTAATTGCTAAAAATAGAGTAATGGGAAAACCCGAATCACTAGACGCTGCTATAGATGGCCTGATGCAACTATCAGGAACCGTTCACACCGTATTATCTGCCTACGCACTGTACGATACCGCAACAGGGGAATGGAACACTAGCGTAGAAGAAAATCGGGTGCATTTCGCGCCATTCAACAGACAAACGGCAACACGTTACGCGACTGAATGTAATGTCATGGATAAAGCTGGAGGGTATGGCATCCAAGATCTATCACCCTATTTTAAGGCAACCATTCAAAAGGGATATTTAGAATCAATCATGGGACTTCCAATTAAATCTCTACTCCCACTACTACACAACGCCAAACTCTAAACTCATAGAGGGGCTTAGTTTTCTACTAGTGCAAGGCAAATAGGTCCTGGTTACCGGAGATGTATTACTAATACATCGAGGACAGCCAGGTTCTATTTAACGCCGCAATAGAGGAAACAAAGTCCCTCTATTGTTTGATGATGATGGCATCAAGATTATACTGCTCTCGCATCTTCTCTGCCAAATAATGCGCCGCAGTAGGGTTTTTAAAGGCACCGATTTGAACACGGTAATAAGTTTGCCCATCCTCTGTATAAATCCAGACATAAGAATCAACGCCACGGCGTTTTAAATCTGTAACAGCAGCGCGCGCTCTTGGAAGGCTCTTGTGAGAGCCGACAACAACACGACTGAGCGTATAAGAACGCGATGACGCGGGGCGATTAACCGGTTTAGAAACAGACGAAATAGCAGATGGTTTAACAGATTGCTTTGGTTTTTGAAGTTCGGATACAGCAGGTTTAGACACCTGTGAGACCGTAGCTGGCGCCGGCGTTTTTAAAACAACGTCTTGCGACACAGAGACAGGTGAAACCGTTCCTTCAGGCGCTTTGACCATTAGGCTACGCCCAACGCGAAACACAACCATAAACGAAAGGGTAACAACAGTAATGATACTTGCTAATACAACGACTGTTTTGGCCCAACTAAACTCCTGTCGTTCCTTCTCTTTAAGAAGGTCTCCAAGGCCATCGTTATACTCAAACTCATTTTCAATTGAATGCGCTTCTTTACTCATATAAAGTATGTTACCATACAAATATGACGAACGCTATTTTTGTTCAAACGGTAATTAATTCCAAAGAATCCGCTAACCAAATGGCAGAAGACATCTTATTAAAAAAGCTAGCGAATTGCATCCAAGTGCTGGGTCCAATCACGAGTCATTTTTATTGGAAAAACCAATATCAAATAATGGAAGAATACCTTCTACTCATCAAATCAGTAGAAAAAAACCAAGACAACATCATAAAGTACATCGAGGAAAATCATCCATATGATACCCCTGAAGTACTTTGCACGCCGATCACTAAAATGAGTGCGCGGTTTGGTGAGTGGCTTTTGAACGCCCAAAACGACTCCCGCTAATTTAAACTCTCTTCAACGTTAATGACGAGGTTTAACCCCGTTTTGTCACCGCGTTCTGACTTGCCGCTTCGCTTTCCATACGTTCTGCAAATTGAATGAGATCGTTAACCGTTTTCAAACGTTTTGCATCACCCAACTTCTCGAAGCTACTCGCCAACTGCTGCAACAATGGAATATGCCCTGTCGCACGCTCAATTGCTTTTGCATATTCCTGTTGCATATTGCGATAAGACTTCCGCGACCGGTAATACTGCGCCAATTCCATATTAACGGATGGTAGCAAAACATCTGTGGTTAATTCCAACAATACGTCAGCCTTCTTTAATTCTTTCACCGCAGCATCTTGATCACTGTTAGTCATTAACAACCGCGCTAATAATAAGTGTGGCACAGGGTTAGACGGCGCCTGGCTAATTAATGTTTGATATGATCCTTTTGCCAATTCCACATTACCTTCTAGCTTGGCCTTAGCAGCCACCAAATCAGGTTCTAGAATTTCCAATTCAGCATCACCTGCTACAGACCCCATTAATCGCCGCAACGCCTGTTCTTGCATACGAGACGCTAGACGTTGCTTCTCATTTTCCAAGTCAAAATCCTCTGGATGGGGTTGCGGCAAACGCTTATTCACCATTAGTAAATGCACACCAAAAGGAGATTCAACCGGACGAGACAATTCACCAGGTGATAAGGAATAAGCCGCGTCTTCAACAGAAGACACCAGTTGCCCAAAATGAACAACACCTAACGCCCCGCCGTCTTTACTAGACCCCTCATCTTCTGAATATTGTGTCGCTAAAGAACGAAACGATTGTCCTTTTCTAAATTCTGCAGATATTTCTTCGGCCTTCTGATACGCCGCTTGAATAGCGATTTCTCGGTCCTCACCTTGCGCTTCAGCACTCATTCTAGGACGAATTAATATATGAGATAAGTCTAAATGCGTATAAAAACGTTCTACATCTTGATCCGACACAGAAATACTCGCTCGCACAGTATCTTTCATTTTTTGAACCAAGATTTCGCCCATCAAATTCGATTCAAATTGCTTATACACAATCCCACGTTCAGCTAGAAACTGACGCAAGGCGGATTTATTTGGCAAGTCATACATTTGCATAATATCGATGATAGAATACTTCAAATCTCGCTTGGTAACAGACAACTCTTGGGACAAGGCCGCCTTATATAGCAAACTATCTTCAATCGCACGATTTAATGCATTTAACTTGATGATTTCAACCAATTCAGGGTCCATATAACGAAGATCGTTACCCTTGGCTTGCGCCTGGTACAACGCTTGTTGCAACTGATTAAAATAACGGCGACGAGGTACCATAATATCCGTACCATACCGGGCAACCGCATTACTGGGATCCCGCATTTGCTTCTCTTGCTCCTGATCACTTACATCGCTAAAAAAGAACATGCCTGTGAACATCGTTCCCACAAAAAAAACAACAATCGAAAGCGCAATTGTAACCGCGTGACGCCTAAAAAAATCCAACACTAAAATTTCCTCCTATAATTGGTATCTCAGCATGCGAGATACTGAAATGAACGCACCTAACATTCCAATGAAGGTGCCGACTACACCTACTATACAATAAATAAACATTAACTGCTTAAGTTGAAAAACCAACGGCATAAATGGAACGCTGGCAACAATCGTATCGCCCAACCAATTATATCCAATAGATAAGGTAGTTATTGCCACAACAGCCCCAATAACCCCAATGATAAACCCTTCAATTAAAAACGGTAATTGTATGAATAAATTCGTCGCCCCTACTAAACGCATAATAGAGATTTCTTCTTGCCTGGCCAACACCGTTAAACGAATCGTATTTACAATGATTAATAAGGTAGATGACCCCAGCAATAAAACCAAGACAAGCCCTGCCCCTTTGGCAAACTGACTAAAACTTTCCACGCGCTTTGCAATTTCGCTGCCGTACACCACATCATCAACGTAATAATCGAATTTTTTCAGATAAGACACCATCGGTTCGATTGCAGCTTCCTTTTGAACATGTAAACTGATGGAGTGTGGCAAGGGATTTTTACCAACCGTACCCACAATCCCCATGCTCTTATAATTTTTTTGAAATTCCGCCCAAGCATCGTCTCTATCCACAAACGTGATAGATTTAATACCATTTAATCGGCGTATACGATCCTGAAATTCTTTGATTTCGGAACGAGTAAGAGAGTGCTTAAGAAAAAGACGCACTTCTAATTTCTCAGTCAAAAGCGAGGTAAAATTATTTAAGTTTACGGTTAATAACAGAAAAAAACCAAAGACGATCAAAGATACTGCGATTGTCGCCATAGCAATAAAGGTCATCAAACGAGACCGATTCATACCTATAAAACTTTCGCGAACAAAAAAACCAAAATCCTGAGCGATCATTCAATATACCCCCCGAGTTGTTGATCTCGCATGATGCGCCCCTTTTCCATCGCAACAACTCGCTTTGGTATACCATCTACAATTTCAGTGTCATGGGTGGCCATTACCACAGTCGTTTGGCGTGCATTAATTTTAGTGAGCAGCTGAACAATCTCCCACGAGGTATCCGGGTCTAAGTTTCCTGTCGGCTCGTCGCAAAGTAAAATTGGCGGGTTATTCACGATCGCACGTGCAATACAGATCTTCTGTTGTTCGCCACCCGATAATTGGTGGGGCATGCGATCCATTTTTTGCTCTAGCCCAACCAACTCAAGCACATGACAGACCTGGCGGCGTATTTTCTTTCGGGGAAAATGCATGACCGAAAGCGCAAAAGCCACATTTTCATACACAGTACGACGCGGCAGTAGCTTATAATCCTGAAAAATCATGCCAATGCTACGACGCAAGTACGGCACTTGGCGATTGGCAATGCGACTAAGCAAAAATCGATCAATGATTATTTCACCGCTCGTGGGCAATTCCGAACGAAAGATTAGCTTTAACAAGGTGGATTTGCCCGCACCAGAAGGCCCAATCAAATACACAAACTCGTTGCGACCAATAACCAATGAAATGTCCTCTAGGGCAACATGACCGTTATCATAATTCTTATGAACTTGTTTAAGCTCAATCACAACACACTACCCCAGCTTCGCACGAATCTGAGAAACGATGGCGTCCTTGTTAAAACCAAATTCTGTTTGTAAATCTGAAATTGGCGCGCTTAATCCAAATCGATCAACACCGATCGCAAGCCCGTCCACACCAATGTACTGGTGCCAACCAAAGGTACTTTGTGCCTCAATCGATACAAACACGCGTGCTGCACCCAAGACAGACGCTCTGTATTCGGGCGATTGATCATTGAACAGTTCAAAACTAACCATAGACACCACGCGAACGCCAATGCCCTGCTTACCTAACTCATCTGCCACATCAACGGCCAATGATAATTCTGAACCAGTGGCTAAAATACACACATCCACATCTGAATTAGGCTCACCCTTCACGATATAGCCGCCTTTGGCCACACCATCAAAGTCAGTTCCATCCAGTTCAGGCAAACCCTGACGACTGAGAATTAACGCGACTGGTACAGGAGAACGCATCGCATGCGCCCACGCACCTTTTACTTCTGTTCCATCAGCCGGACGAATCACCGTTAAATTCGGCATCGCACGCAGTGAGGCCAAATGCTCAACAGGTTGATGAGTCGGCCCATCTTCACCTAGTAAGATGCTATCGTGGGTAAATTGAAATATAATAGGCACTTGCATCAAAGCTGCCAATCGGATGGCATTTCGCATGTAATCCGAAAAGGTTAAAAATGTACCACAAAACGGACGGGCCATACCCTGCAAACAAACACCTGTTGCCACCGCTGCCATGGCAAACTCGCGCACGCCATATTTAATATTTCGTGCGTTAAATTCACCAGGCTTAACACAGGCACTTGCCGCCATTAATGTGCTATCTGAACAACTTAAATCAGCAGACCCACCAATTAAATGGGGCACAGCATCATGTAAATATTGAAGCACTTGGTGACTCGTTTGGCGTGTTGCAGCCCCAGCCTTTAAACTTAAGGCCTTTAACTTAGAATCAAAATCAGTTGGCAAGCTCTGGGCAAGTAACTGCGCAAGCAACGCTGCCCCCTGCTCATTTTCAGACTGCCATTTCTCAAAATCCTGCTCCCACAACGCATGCATGTCAGCCAATTCACGTTGACGATGCTCAAAACTCATGCGCACCTCTTCATCCACATAGAATGGGGTG
This sequence comes from bacterium, assembly GCA_027623425.1. GTDB lineage: Bacteria > Margulisbacteria > Marinamargulisbacteria > UBA817 > JAQBTH01 > JAQBTH01. The sequence continues at coordinate 27,332 of JAQBTH010000012.1, forward strand.
TCAGGTAAACCCAAAACGGATTTTGTAGCAGTTACTTCCTCTGCGCCCAAGGCTTTTCCGTGAACACTACTCGTTCCAGCCATATTCGGGGACCCCTTACCAATCACCGTTTTGGCTACAATCAAACTGGGCCTAGTCGCCGTGCTGGCCTTTTGGTAGGCCGCATGAATCTCATCCACATTATGCCCGTCTACTACCTGTACAAACCAGCCATAAGCTTCATAACGCAATGCCGTATTTTCAGACATGCATTCGTCCAATGGCCCATCCAAACAAATATCATTTGAATCATAAAATAAAATCACGTTATTGAGTTTCAGATGCCCTGCAAAAGAAGACGCTTCTTGAGAAACACCTTCCATCATACATCCGTCACCAGCAAGAATAACAACCTTACTATCTAAAATTGACTGTGCGCCTGTGCGAGCAGATGCGATTTTTTGCCCCAATGCCAACCCAATTCCAGCAGCGATGCCCTGCCCTAATGGCCCCGTTGTGGTTTCAACACCATCAACTTCACCAAACTCCGGGTGACCCGCCGTAGGAGAATGTAATTTACGAAATTGTTTTAGGTCATCAAGACTCACATCGTAGCCAGATAAGTGCAATAAACTATAATGCAACATAGAACCATGCCCGGCAGATAATACAAACGCATCACGGTTCATCCATCGCGGTTGAGCAGGGTTATAGCGAAGGCCTATACGGAATAAATAGGCGCCAATTTCGGCGCATCCCATAGGCAACCCAGGATGACCACATCCCGCCGCTTCAATAGCATCAATCGACAACCCTCGAACCGTATTTGCAATACGCTCCAATTCAGCCTTTATTTTAGAATCCAACATTACCATTTCTACGGAAGAACTTGTCATAATAAACCTCTTATAAACGTTTTAAATTATTCAGAAACTCAACGCGAGTCTGCCAATGGGATATATCGTTAAACACGATAAACACCATCAACAAAATTAACACCAATGCGCCAGCCTGATTTAAATACCCCTCAATACGTTTATCCAATGGGCGCCGTATCACCGCTTCTATAATTAAAAACACCAAGTGCCCCCCATCTAAAACAGGGAAGGGAAACAAATTTATAACGCCTAAACTAATGCTAATTAACGCCATAATATTAAAGAAATTTAATAATCCACGACCCAATTCGAAAGACGCCAATTGCACAATGCCTATAGGGCCAGCCATATCTTTAAAACTCGCCTCCTTATTGATCAATAACGCTAACGATTGAAACACTTGTTCAATGCTATCTATGGTTTTTTGCACACCAAACCCAATCGCCATAATTGGATTATAACGATTCAACGTGACGTCAAACTGCACACCTATCAACCCCTGATTGGAATTACCATCAAGTGACTGAGGCACAATTTGTCGGGTATAACGACGCCCATCACGTATAAATTCCAATGTAATAGCCTGATCTAAAGAACGGTGAATAATACGAATTAAGTCGTCTTCAACATCTACAACAGGAGACGAATTAACAGCAATAATCTTATCGCCGGATTGCAGACCAATCATTTCAGCAGGTGTGCCACTAATAACCGATGAAATAGTACTTGTCGGAGACGGCACCCCTAGAAAGGAATACACCATCACAAAAATAGTAAATCCCAAAAAGATATTCATTAATGAACCCGCAGATATGGTGACAAACCGCGCTAAAATTGATTTATTTTGATAATGCTTATCGGTGTCAAAAAACGGTATTTCACCCTCCGGGTCATCCATACCCGCAAGCCGAACAAAACCACCAAAAGGAAACAAACGAAGCGAGTATTCTGTACCGCCATAGAACCTTGAAAACACCTTCGGCCCCATGCCAACAGCAAATTCATACACCCCTATTCCTGAGCGCTTTGCGGCAACCAAATGCCCCATCTCGTGAATAAAAATTACTAACCCAAGTGCAAGGAGTGTCAAAATAAAATTCATATTGGATATAATACCCTACTTGCCATTAAATATGAACACCTGAGGGTGAATTAAATAGCGATTTGCTATTTGCCGAACAGCATCGGGCGTATACTGATTTATATAACCTGGTTTCTTGATAAAAAACATATGATCTCCCATCATCAAATGACCAATTGCATACGTTCTCGCCCGAGAAGACGACGACTCAACTTGTTCACGAAACATAAAGTCGACCTGCGCTTGGGCTTCTCTAAACTGCTCCGAATTCACGGGTTTTAATTTTACATGTTCAATTTCTTCCAATATCACATCGCGCACACGCTCTACATTTTTAGGGTCCGTCAACGCATATATCATAAAATACCCACGCCCATCCAAAACCGTATGAAAGGCATGAACCACATACACCAACCCCTCACCACGCAATCGTTTATGCAAAAATCCTCCCGGATACCGCGCCCCAGACAAAACCGCATCCACTAAACTTAATCCCACATCATCACCCAATTGGTCATAATCTAGGCCATCAAAACCAATTAAAACAGCGCCTACATTTTGCTTAAGCATTAAATGAAATGTGTCAGATTGCGCATGAGCCAGCTTAGGAACATCGCGATAGGCAAGCGGCTTTGCAGGCAATCGGGAAAAATAGGTCTCAATTTCCTCCAACACATCATCTCTATTAAAATCACCTACCACACTAATCACCATTTGCGATGGATTAATCAGTTGGTCATGAACGCGTTGTAAGTCTGCCACGCCAACAGCGGCTAACGACTCTGACTCACCATCTTGAGGAAGACCGAACGGCGAATTTAAGCCAAAAAAATGCCGATGAAACATTGTACTCGCTTGCGGCCACCATGAATCTGGACGCGTTAAGATCGCAACATCCTGCTGACGCTTTTCCAATTCCATCGTTTCAGTGGTAATTAATGGCTGCAATAAACCATCAAAAAATGGAGATATTAATTCTGGTAAATCCTGTGCCATTGCTTGCAGAGAATAATCCACTATTTGGTTACCCATACTCGCACCAATCACCGCGCCTCTATCCTCGAATTGAGATAAATATTTCGCACGCGACTGCGCTTTACTACCTTTACCTAAAAGCCGCGTTAATAACCGTGTCTGCCCGTTCAATGTGGGCGTATCAAGCAGCAATCCGCCTTTCATTACAACGGTAATTTGTGCCTTTGGCAAACTTTGATCTGTTTCAAAAATCACAGTAACACCATTGAGTAGAGACATCACCTCTGGCGCGTTCAAATTCTCATCTTCAGACTCTGGCAAAATGGATTGAGTCAACGAACTTGCCGGAATCATAATGGTTTCAGCACGCTTATTCCACTTAAAATAGTGCTGCGCCACTCTAGATAAATCGTTGCGCGAAACCTGTTCAAAAGACCGCGCATATTGCTCAAAAAAGCCTGGTGAGCCAGTATAAAACACCGACAACGCCTCTCGTTTCACTCGATCGGTCATTGTCGATAATGATAAAACATCTTCTGCCAATTTTTTGCGCCGTGCCCGTTTCAATTGAGTATTTGAGATTTGCCCCAATTTAGTACTTTCCAAAACGGATTTTATTTCAGACCGCACCGCATCCACATGATTCTCATCACATTCCACCATAATTTCAAAATAACCGGAGTCATTTCTAGGGGTGACGGATGCCACTTGAACAGAATAAGCCAAATTCTTTGTTTCCACTAATAATTGATGCAATACCGACTGAGGACCAGCGCCCAATACATAATCTAATAAATCCAAGGCAAATAAATCGTCATTTAGTAACGATACTGTTGGAAACCGAATACTCAGCATTGTCACATTGCTTGTGGCATTAAAAGACTGGACACGAGGAACGATCGATTCAGACACATGGTAACGCTCTGACATATGGCCCAACCGTTTAGACTGAGACCCAAACGTTTCATCTATTTTTCGCTTCATCATACTCATGTCAAAATGCCCTCCCACGACCACAATCATATTGGCTGGCGAATACGACCGCTTGTAGTACTCATACAACGCATTACTTTTAAGAGATAGAAAAGAACCCCGATACCCTATCACAGGCACACTTAACGGATGTCCCTCATAAAATTGCTGTTGGGCTTGATAATAAAACTGCCGCTGTAGATCAGCGTCTGAACGTTCCATCTCTTTCAAAATCACCTTTTGCTCACGCTCAAACTGGCTTTGATTCCATTCTGAAAAAAACATCCATTCATACAACACGTCAATTGCATCCTCGCTAAATTCGGGCGCAGAATTAATGTAATAAGCGGTATGGTCGTAAGTCGTATACGCATTTGACGCACCCCCCATACTGGCCACTTTAGATGCGTAATACTCTTCGCTATGCAATGTGGTTTGACCACCCGCAACAAGGTGTTCTAAATAGTGAGACAATCCAGTACCCAACAAAGGCGCTTCATCTATAGAACCTGTCTTCACCAACACTCGCGCACTGTTTAAACTGGCCTTAGAATCAGGCAGAAGCACCACCTTCACGCCATTTTCTAGGGTATAAGAATGGGGAGTCGTGGCACTCAATGGTACGGTAAAATTAACCGCAACTAGAAATAGAAAAAGCAATCGTATGAGCCACATATTAAGGTTATACTCCTAAGCAGTGGCCATTGCAAGCCAATACTACTATTCGAAAAAGTTTGATATACTACTGCAAACGCCGAGGTGGTGGAATTGGTAGACACGCTAGCTTGAGGGGTTAGTGGATGCAAATCCGTGCAGGTTCAAGTCCTGTTCTCGGCACCATTCAATAGAAAATCCACTTATAACAAAAGACCTCTGCATCGCTAACTAGAATAGTATAAGTGCAAGGCAAATTTGAAACGAGGACACGGAGTTTATATATGATAAATGAGTACCGCAGTGAAAATTTAACACAACAATTGACTGATATAACGAGTTAGGCAGAGATCTTGACAACAATATCGTTTGGAACATCAGGACATCGGGGAATTATGGGTGATACATTCACCCTCGCTCACGTTAGCGCAATTTGCCATGCAATAGCGGATCACTCAAAAGACACCCGCAGCCACCCTACTATCATTATAGGATACGATACCCGCACGGGAAATTCAGGCGAATGCGAAGAAGGAAGTTACACCAAAGTCGTTGTGGATACGCTCCTGCAACGGGGGATCAACGTTTTATTATGTGACACAGCAACCCCCACCCCCGTCATTTCATGGGCAATTGAGCACTACGCCTTAGATGGCGGAATCATTCTGACCGCCTCTCACAACCCTGCCAATTACAACGGTCTAAAATTCAATGGCCCCGACGGCGCTCCTGCCAATGTATCCACAACAGAATTTTTATCGCAAAAGGCAAATGAATATGCGTTAAACCCACCCGAATTTTTCGAAACGCGCCAAGGCACATTAAAATCAGTGAACTTACACTTGGAATTTGCTGAAGAGTTGGTGCAAAAAGTCACCCGAGCCTGCGGAGATGATCCCATTGGGCTTGGTCACGCCAAAATACTTGTGGATGCCAGACACGGCGCCACAGCAAACATTTGGCATGAACTTAAAAAGATATTAGGGTTGTACGCGTGCGCCATCATCAATGGGTCTCCCTTAAACGATTTTGGCGGAATTGAACCCAACCCATACCACAAAACAGTGATTGAATCCCTTAGCGCCACTTGCAAAGAAGGCGATTACACATTGGCCTGTGCCCATGACCCGGATGGCGACCGCCATCTGATTATTGATGAGACAGGAAGCTTACTCACACCAGAAGAAATCACTCTGATTATTCTAGACCAATTACTAGAAAGCGATTGCCCTGTGGGCGCGATAGCAACGACACTTGCCAGTTCTCAAATTATTAAATCAGCAGCCACATTAAACAAATTAAATTTCTATGAAACAAAAGTAGGTTTCAAATATTTCAACACCTACCTCAAACAAGGCCGAAAAATTGGAAAACAAACACTCGCTGTTGAATCCTCCGGTGGGTTCTCCACATCGTTCCACACCTTAGAAAAATGTGGCTACCTACCTGTAGTCATGATTCTGTATACGATCGCCATGACAGAAAAGCCGCTATCTGAATTACGCCATGCCATTCACGAAAAATACGGCAGATATACATTCAAAGAAATTGCCGTTCGCTTTCCGGCCCACAAGCGCAACAAAATTGAGCAACAAAACCAAGAGTTTAACCTAAAAAAGGCCCACAACATTTTTGGATTACAGGTTGAACGCATCATTAAATACGACGGTTGTAAAATTATGTTTTCAAATGAATCGTGGGTCTTAATTCGATTGTCAGGAACCGAACCTGTTGCCAGAATTTATGCCGAAAGCACCAGCCAAGAAATTGCGGAACTTTTAGTTCTGAAAGCCAAGGAATTCATTAAGAATGACGAGCTATGATCTTTTAGTAATAGGCGCCGGTTCTGGCGGCCTTGCCGCTGCAAAACGCGCAGCACGTCACGGCGCCAAAGTCGCCATATTCGAATCCGATCGCGTGGGCGGCACCTGCGTTATTTATGGCTGTGTGCCCAAGAAGATGATGGTCTATGCCAGCCAGTTTTCCCACGTCCCCGCCCACGCAGCAGGCTACGGTTGGCAATTTAACGGCACATTCGATTGGCCCACCTTTACCGCCAATCGCCACGCCCAAATTGATCGGCTCAACACGCTTCACATTGAATTCTTAGAAAAGGCAGGGGTTACCCTAGTGCCCCACTCCGCCAGTTTTATTGACCCACGCACCATTGAAGCAGGTGGGCACACCTACAGCGCCCCTAAAATACTCATTGCCGTTGGTGGCAAGGCCACCAGACCCAATATTCCCGGCGCCGAACACGCCATTACATCCAAAGAATTATTCGGGCTTAGCACCCAACCCAAAACCGTTGTTATTGTGGGTGGCGGTTACATTGGCACTGAATTTGCCGGCATACTAAATGGTCTCGGCACTACCGTGCATATGATTTTGCGAGGCGACCAGGTACTACGTGGTTTCGACAGCGAGTTGGCCCACCAGGTACAGCAAGAAATGCAAAACGCAGGCATCAACATCCACAGCAACTGCACCGTAAAAGAAATAAATAGCACAACCATCACACTTAGCCACGGCGATGCCATCCAGGCCGACCAACTACTCTTCGCAACAGGCCGCGCACCGAACCTAGACCACCTAAACATTATTGCCAGCGGCGTTGCCGCGCCACACGGTAAAATTCAGGTGCACGATCGGTATGAAACAAATGTACCCCATATTTTTGCCCTAGGTGATTGCACCGATACACCCAATCTAACACCCGTGGCAATCGCAGAAGGCCGCGCATTTGCCGACACTCAGTTTGGCGACATGGCCGTAACGGTAAATTATGACAACATTCCCACTGCCGTGTTTTCCCAGCCCGAGCTAGCAACAGTGGGCCTAAGCGAAGCAGAAGCCAAACAAATTCATGGCGACTCCCATATCACAGTGCACCGCAGCAATTTTCGCGCGCTGTACCACTTACTTAGTGACGACCCCACACGCACCACAATGAAACTTATTGTGCATAATGAAACCAATAAAGTGTTAGGCGCCCATATGGTGGGTGAACATGCCGCAGAAATTATTCAATCGGTGGCAATTGCACTAAACTGTGGGGCAACCAAAGCAGACTTCGACGCCACTATGGCCCTACACCCGTCCAGCGCGGAAGAGTTTGTAACGATTGGGTAAGTGAGGCGTCATTCCAAACAAACGCTGTCATTCCGGATTAACGCTGTCATCCCGGACTTGATCCGGGATCCAAAACAACGTCTTTACTGAGGTATCATCGCCTGATAATGCCCACCATGGGGGTTATGCAAACGAAGAACTGGCATGTGAGCAGTACCCGAAGGGTTTTCTGCGTTAAACACTAACTCTGCACCAAAATAAGCCGCTATTATAGATAAACGCTGACGATTCACATCCACAGGAATAGCTAACACACCCGTTTCAGCTTGAGTAGCACGCGCCAGTTCGGCGTTATCAAGGTAAGATTCATCTTGAAGCCCTGTTTGCTCAACAACTCT
>JAQBTH010000088.1 GCA_027623425.1 bacterium
TGGCCTGCCTTCCTATTATTCGCCAAGGCAAAGCAGTGGGTTTGGTATACCTGGAAAACAACCAAATTGAAGGCGTGTTTACCGAAAAACGAATGGAACCACTGGGAATATTAGCCGCCCAAGCTGCCATTGCCCTTGAAAACGCCATTTTGGTAAATGAAATCACCGAATCCAATAAAAACTTAGAAGCCAAAGTAGAAGAACAAGTAAAAGAACTAGAAGACACCCGTGCCTACGCCGAAAAGGTGCAACAACAAACCAGCTACGCCAACTTAACAAAAGGCATTGCCCACGAAATTCGAAATCCCCTGGGCATGATGATGACCAATACCCAAGCATTAATGCGCCAAATCAAACGGGGCGACGAACAAGAAAAACAATTAAAACACTTGGATATGCTACTCAATTCCACCCGCCGATTAAAAGACACATTAGATTCCATGTTGAAATTTGATAAAGGCCACCGCGACCTTGAAATGAAACCCGTTTTAATAAACGCCATCATTGAAGAAATTGTCTCACTGTCAAAGCTAGAAACCGACCAGCAAAAAGTGGAAATAATCGTGAATTACGACCAATCCATTCCCACTGTGCCTGGTCATGCCATTTCCATTCGCCAAATGTTCACCAACATCTACCTAAATGCCCTACAAGCCTTCGAAAAAGATGCCGCCAATAAACGCATTACCATTTCAACTGAATTAAGCCATTTCAAACGGGACAAGAAAAACATCCCGGCTGTTAAAATATCCATTAAAGACACAGGTATCGGCATTCCAGAAGCAGAAATCGACCACCTATTTGATGCCTTCCACACCACAAAATACGAAAACATGGGCATCGGCCTTTCCATCGTATTACAACTCGTCAATTCCCATAATGGCAAAATCGATGTGAGTTCAGAACCAGGTAAAGGGTCTGAATTTTCAATTTTACTTCCGATAGAAACCAACAATACAACAAAAGAAACAGTACCCGTTGTATAAATAAGAGTAAAAGTATACAAAAGCTCAAAAAATGTCTTTTAACTTGATTCGAATATGCTAAACCTTCTATGATTACTAGTATTGCGCCCCGCAAAATATCTAAAAGGAGTTTCTTATGAAGTTTTTTGGTAAAGCATTAGTTATGACATTATTAGTTGCCGCAATAGCATCACCTGCTATGGCAAAAGAAATTAACCCATGGAAAGATTGCGGCATAGGCGCAATGCTCTTCCCTGATAAAGACGATGAAGTAATTGCCGTTATCACAAACGTCACATGGGATTTAGGTACCACAGCCGTGTCATCTAAAGTATCCAGCCCAGCATCTTGCGAAGGCGCCGACATGGTAGCCGCTACTTTCATCAACAACACATACACAAATCTTGTTGAAGAAACAGCCGCTGGCCAAGGGTCTCACATGGCATCTGTTCTTAGCATCTACGGTGTAGACGCAAATGCACACGCATCTGTTTCTAGCAAAATTCGTAGCGAATTTGCATCTGCCGTTACAACTGACGGTTTCGCACAAAAGTCTCAAGCAGACAAAGCGTACGCGTACTACCAAGCAGTTAACTCAGCTATTTCAGCTCAGTAACAATTATATTTCTTGCGGGCGACATCGCGAAGACCTCTGCCTACGGGCGGGGGTTTTTGCTATTATAGGGGTACTCTATGAAATCCAGCCATTTGAAATTCGTTGTCGCAATCATACTATGCTGCACCCTAAACACCCTCGCACAAGCGGCTGTCATCCCAGACTCCGATCTGGGATCCAGTATATCCACGAACAAACTAAGCACCAAACCCTGGACCTCGGATCAAGTCCGGGGTGACAACTCAACACAAAACAATCATCATTCCGGACTAACCCCAATCCACGCCCACCCTACATGGCGTAAACTACTCCATATTCGCCCAGGGCACGCCAAAAGCGATATTATTTCAGCGGAATTCTTCCTTGCTGAAAATGGCAATGCCGATCCAAAAGCCGAATTAGACGCCACCATTGCAGCCTTTCTGAATGAAACAGATACCATTGCAAGCACCAGCCCACAGTGCCAATTTCCTGCACGCTATATGTGGCTACGCCAACACGTCCCTGAACTGTCCAGCGTGCCAAACCGCCTATCCAAATGCGCCGACTACCAAAAATGGACCCAACAAAACACCATAAACGGGGTCAGTGTCATGTTTGCTACCGGCTATTTGGATAACCCCGCCTCCTACTATGGACACACCCTTATCAAGTTCCATACTCCTCTAGAAAAAGGCGGCGCCACCCTGACGGACTACGCCCTGAACTATGGCGCAGCTGTTCCTGAAAACGAAAATCCTGTGGTGTATATTCTACGCGGCTTGTTCGGCGGCTACACCGCCACCTATACCCACCAGGCGTTTTTCCAATACAACCACAACTACCGCGAACATGAGTTGCGGGACATGTGGGCATACCGACTCAATCTACCCAAAGATAAAATCGAGTTTCTAGCCGCCCATGCCTGGGAACTACTAGGCAAACGCTATGTGTATTATTTCGCCTGGGACAACTGCGCCTACCGCATGGCCGACATACTAGCCCTAGTAACCGAGGCCCCAATGTACCAACCCCGCCTTCCTTGGGCCATTCCCATTGGCATGTTCTATGACCTCATGGACCACAGCGAAAGTGGGAGCCCGAATCAACCGCCCATCGTATCCAAAATCACCTATTTACCCTCGCGACAAAATCGCTTTTATGCCAAATACCGTCAATTGTCCACCAAGGAACAAAGCGCCGTCCGCGAACTTGCCACACACATCGCCACACACAGTACGCATCGTCATCCCCAACTGACGCCTTCGGCGTCATCCCCAACTCGATTGGGGATCTTAGAATCCCCTGCCTACACTTCCCTCAGCCCAACCGAACAAATCCGAGTGATAGAAACCCTATTCGATTATATTGAATACCTAAAACGCCTTAAAAAAAACAAAGAGGCCTATAAAAACGAAAAGCGCGCCCTAGTAATCGAACGCTTTCGCCTGCCCCCAAACGCCACCACCTGGGAAGACACACCGGAAACCCCACCCCACAAAAGCCAACGTCCCACCAAAATTGGAGGCGGCATCATAAGTGATAAAAACGGCAACACCCAAGGCGGATTAAACTTTCGCATCGCCAACTTTGACACTCTCACCCCTACCGTTGATCAGCTCGATGATAACACCCTTGAAATGGCTGGAATACAAATTGCCACAACCGAAAAAGGGCTTGCCATCACCCAGTTTGATGCCGTGAATATCGTCGCATTAAACACCACCCACGCCAATCTACCAGGGTTAACCAAAAACGCATGGAAGTTCAACATAGGCGCCACACGGGAAACCCTTCGTCACACACACGCCAACGTATGGCACATCGGATTTGGATACGGAAAAACCCTGGCACTTGGCAATAGCACCACACTATATGGTTTGATCGACAGTCTGGCTCAAACCACAACACCTGAAGGTTCCATTGCGGTATCACCCACCGTTGGATTGCTCATACACCTAGGGCCAAGCATTGAATCTCACCTCTCCCATGCCAATTGGCGCTATCTAAATGGTCGCCAGTCCATCATCCCACACACCAAATGGGAAACCCGATTTTTATCAAACACGCACTACGACATCCGATTCGTCTACCAACACCAATTGGAAATCGAAACCCGACTCGGCATAAATTATTATTTTTAACCCTGGGAAAAGTTGACTTACATGGTCTATCTTTTTACTATCAAAGTAGCCACACAACCAAATCGCTAAAAACACACCAAGAAAACGCGTTCTTAACGCATTCGTTGTGATAAAAAGGAAACCAACGTGAAATTAATAATCCAATCCATCTACCAAAAAATACCTCCCTTTCTGTGGGTCGTATTAAGCCTACAAGCGCTTCAGCTACTGTTCCTAAATACTGCCAACATGCGCCATCAAACATTACTAAGCACAGACAGCATCAATTTTGTATTAAGTTTTGCCTCTATTTATTGCTTACTTTTAGTAGTAAACACTCTATTTCACAGGCATCAAACCCTATGCAGATGGCTAAATATTACTTATATTACGCTGCAAACCGCGTTTTTCACCCATATGTACACCAACGCCCTACACATCGATTTTTGGACCATCAAAACAGACCTATTAAATGCCACTAGCACAATAGGCAACTACTTAAATACTCTGAATTTAGGGCCGATTGTATTGGCCATTATGGGGTGTATTTTTTTATATCGAAAATCGAAAAAGAAGCCCGTGTTCTCTGGGTTTAAGTTTGAGGGAAATACCCGCGCCAAAATTGCCATCGCCATCACGATTTTTACCCTAGTAAACGCCCTACAGTTAACCAATTCCGACGAAATCGCAAATCTACTATTCTCTCTTAAAAAGCCCCCATCCACGACTCAGATACAGCTCGAAACAGTTGCCCATGCTGGAGGTAAAATAAACGGGCAAATTTACACCAATTCCTTAGCGGCTTTAAACCATAACTATGAAATGGGATTTAGACTGTTCGAAATTGATTTCAACTGGACTAAAGAAGGCAATTTAATTTGCCTGCATAAATGGAACGATCGCCACTTTAAAAATGCCTACGGCTACACGCGAAAAGAGGCCTTCAGCGATAGTGAATTTGAGGCCTTTAGGAAAAGCAGCCCTATCGCATCAATCGGAATAGACGAACTGATCGCGTGGGTTAAAACGCATCCTGATGCCAGAATCATTACCGACATCAAATCAAACAACCTAAAAGGACTTCAGATTATCGCCACGCTCGCGCAGACCCATACCGCTAAATTTATCCCTCAAATTTACCAGCCAAATGAGTACAGCCCTGCCAAAGAAATGGGATACGAAACGATCATTTGGACCCTGTATCGGTACAGCGGAAACAACAAAGACGTGCTAAAACACGCCAAAAAAATGGATCTTTTTGCGATTACCATGCCAAGCGAACGGGCTGAACAAGGGGTTGCTAAAACACTGGCGAAACACAATATTTATTCGTACGTACACACCATCAATTCACCGTATTCGGCATCGAAATACATCAACCGCTACAACGCTGCCGGCATCTATACCGATGGGTTATTCTTACAATAAACCACACATTTACGTCATATATTAACAATAATAATTTCTTATTGACATAAAATAAAACATAATATATATTACCTCAATCAAATCATTCAGGGGAGGAAACCATGAATAAACAGAATCGTGTCGTATTGGGTGTTGTATCGGTATTAATATGGGGGCTCAGTGCCACTGGCCTTCAGGCAGAATCAAACTGGAAGCCATTTATTGGCGGTGAACTTGGCATTGCCACGTTTGAAATAAATGGCCCTTTTGTCATTGATGGGGAAGAGTCTCAAAGCGACTTATCATTGGGCATTGGGGGTGGCGTGGAATACATGCTAAATCCAAAGCGTTCCATCGTAGGTGGCATTTCAAAGCGATGGATGAGTTCCAAAACAGAAACCACGGCGGGGTTCTTTACTCTTAGTGAGTTTGAGCTAAAAGAAAACACCAGCTTCCGTTTAATGCTACGGCAATACAGCAAGAACCGACTATTCGGCAGCTTGGGTTGGCAATTTACCACTTATTCCTTTAACGATGGCAGTGGCGACGCAACAAAGTCTGCCTCTGGCCCAGTATTTGAATTGGGATTACAAGGAAAGTCAGACTTTCAGTACATCTTAAGTTACCAAATGGTAGGAACAAGTCTAGCAAAAGATAACTTTGGGACCGAATACAAAATCGGAGACACCATTGCACTAGGTATGTATAAAACCTTCTAATACACTCCCCCTTACATTCCCTTTCAACAAGATCACAGATATATGAGCACTCGCCTGCTCATATATCTAAACTACTATTCACCGCATTCAAACCCTTTTCACCGCAATATATGCGGTGAAAAGGGCATTACAAACTCAATATCGCCAAGTCCTGAATACGCAATGATACATCTTCCATAACAATTTCACGGCCAGTGCCGTCAAAATTCTGACGAAATAACACCTGATTCTCCAGCCAATACACC
>JAQBTH010000013.1 GCA_027623425.1 bacterium
TTATAAGGTAAAGCGTGCGGCGTAATCGGGGTAGCGAAGTAGAGTAGGACGCTTCTCTAGCGAGTACAGCTCGCGAGAGGGGGAGGCTCCAGATAGGGCGAAAGCCCGCTGGAGGGGGCGACGTGAGCCCCTTATAAGGTAAAGCGTGCGGCGTAATCGGGGTAGCGAAGTAGAGCGTTATAGCTCTGTGACGCGAGTGGTGGCTCTTCTTTTTACCTTTGCAACAGAACCCATAGCCTCTTCTGTTAATGGTGTTGTGGGAGCCTCTAAATATAGCCCTCGGTAAGCAGATGAACTGCCAATCCAAGTTAATTTAGGTGTTTCTGCTGCCGAACCAACCAGTTCCATGGAATAAGGCGCGTCATCCCAAATCGGGGCATCATGTAATTGAATCCGTGTATCACCATCCGCGGCGTAAATATCATAATCATTACATGATATTTTAAGTGTACGCTCATCTGAAAATCGCATTTCTCCGTCATTTATTATGGATTCCGCGCGAGTCGTGTAAATCGGTGTATCGTGTTGATCGTAGCGTATAACTTGCGCTTTGGGTGAAAAGAAAAATAAACCTTTATCACGATTGATGGCGCTTCTTCCGTCTGTTTCAGGGTCAGCATAATATTTTCCGCCTCGGAAAAGTTCAGGTTGAGAAAATTGAACCGAATTGGTTTCAGATGGCTGTTTAAAAAAAGTGCCCATTTCCGTACACCGCTCCACATACAGTAATCGGCCACCTTGTGAAGCGGAATAAACCTCTCTTTTGCCCATAATTATTCGTGGGTCTTGACGAAGTTCACCACGAAGGTTCTCTATTTGAAGTCGCGACAAGGAAACGTTTATTCGACGATTTCCAGATGATAATGTACCCTCTAAAAGCAGAGGGGTATAATCACCCACAGAATAAATATCAAACACCCCTTCAGCGATTTCAGATGGGTGCGATTCTCCAAAAGTCGTGCGCTGCATTGTGCCTTTTACCAATACGTAATGATAGCCCTGTTCATATTCCATGCATTTAAAGACGCCTTCCATGTGCACATGAACGCCTGCTTGCATGTCATGAAAATCAACTGTTCCGCGCACTAAATTCTCAAGTTTATGGCTTAATTGTGAATGTCGGTTTTGAAGCATTTTGCTGGCAATAGCAAGCTCGTCATCAGCCACAGTTTGTGAAATAGGAGTCACGTCTACCTCATACCAATTTCCCAGGTAATGCCCCCTTAATGCTGAAAATGGTGAGAAAGTCTGTTGCAGTTTTCGGCAAACCGCGTTTCCCTTTAACAGTAAAAATGGGGCGCTTGAATATGGCTTACTCGTAGAATACTGACAGTTTCCAACTATGTTCCAGCTATTACTGTTAACTCGAATCTTTGAATCAGAATCAGCATATAGTTCCCCTTTATGAATAACGAGGTCCCCTGTTACATGGGCCCAATGTGTCGACGATGGCTCCTTAAATATTAAGTCTTTAACGGGTACTGAGGTGCGCCATTCTGAGTCTGTAGGGCTGGTAATGGGTGGTGAATCTGATAGGAAAAACCGATTCGCCTTTATGGGCGGAGAAGGAAACGCTTCTGCAAAATATGGAAGTATAACGCCTCTGAAAATGCCCATTTGCGTAGTGGCGGTAAACTGCGCCGGAAGAAGTTGTTGGGTATGAAACTCTGGTGGAGACCCAATAAACACACCCTCAGGTAACGCTTCTCCCAGTATGTTTTGAAGGTTCGCAGGGCAATAAAATTTAGGATGATTATCCGGCCCTAGCTGCCCACATTGTATGTGAATGAGCATGGTTTTGCGTGAATTAGGTGCCAATGAAATCTCTAACAGGCCTGTTTTTTTATTGTATTTTACTGTTGATTTGTTCAGAAAGTCAGGAGTGATCTGATATAGGGGCGTCGACTTAAGTAATGTATAAAATAAGGCGTCAGTCGCATGTTCAATTTGAGTTGGTATGTTGCAGAAAGAAGGGCTCTGACCGAAGGCCGTTCGATGATGTCTAAACAGGTTTTGATCCATAATAATTTTGCCAGATTTGATACGCCATCAGATTCAATAAAAGTGTGCAATTGTCCACAAAAAGAGGGTAATTGTGCGCATAAATCAGGTAAATCACTATCGTGCCAACCATCAGGGAGTTGCCAAGTTGATTGTGCCAAAAGCGCCTTCAATAAATCGGAATCAATGCGGTGAAAAGAATCGGTTATGCGTTGCAATAATGTGGTTTCGTTTGCTGTTCCATAATCACCTGCGGTCGCTGGTGCTTGGGGCGCAACCCGAGCTCGGCGTGACAAAAGGGACCACCCACTTGTTGAAGATGCACCAGTAGATGGCAACAGGGCTCTACATTCATCTGCCATATATTCTTCCTTTGAATTTATTAAAATAAAAGATTATTTATACGGTATTGTAAAAGTGGGAAGTTGTAAATAAAAAATTCCAATTAGAATCTAGAATTTACAGCATATTTAGGCAATATTAAATGGTCGTGCCAGCGTTAACTACAAGTTCAAATACTTGTCTGTTACCGCACCTTCAGAGGCTGAGCTTACCGTATTTGCATACTTTGCCAACACACCACGGGTGTATTTCGGCGCCGGTTTTTTCCAGTTCGCCAATCGCGCGGCGATCTCTGCGTCATCCACATGCAAGCTCAGTAGCTTATTTTCGGCATCAATCGTAATTTCATCGCCGTCACGCACAATCGCAAGTGGCCCGCCTTCATAGGCTTCCGGCGTAATGTGCCCCACCACAAAGCCATGGGTGCCACCTGAAAAACGCCCGTCTGTGATAAGAGCGACATCGTTGCCAAGCCCTTTTCCCATTACCGCCGACGTTGGCGATAACATTTCGCGCATGCCAGGGCCGCCTTTTGGGCCTTCATAGCGAATCACAATCACATTGCCAGAGGCCACGCCACCAGCAAGAACTGATTTTAAGGCATCTTCTTCGCATTCAAACACCTTCGCTTTGCCAGTAAACTGCAGCCCTTCGTTCCCACTGATTTTTGCCACAGCCCCACCAGGCGCCAGGTTTCCATAACTAATAATCAAATGGCCGTCTGGTTTTTTAGGGTTATCAAAATCCCGAATAATGTCTTGACCAGCAGGGTAATCGGCAACGCCAGCTAAGTTTTCAGCAAGTGTTTTTCCAGTTACTGTCATCACATCGCCGTGCAGCATGCCGCGGTCTAATAGACGCTTCATCAAAGGGGCGATTCCACCAATATCAACCAGTTTTGCCATGACGTATTTTCCGCTTGGTTTTAAATCCGCAAGAACAGGCGTCTTTGCCCCAATGCGGGTGAAATCATCTAAACATAATTCCACTTCAGCCGCGTGAGCCATGGCCATTAAGTGCATAACGGCATTCGTAGAACCACCAAGTGCCGTAATCACCGTAATCGCATTTTCAAAGGCTTTTTTGGTCATAATGTCGCGAGGGCGAATATTGAGTTCCAATAAATTCATTACCGCACGAGAGGCCGCTGCACAATCGTCTTCTTTGGCTTTTGAAACCGCCGCTTGGCCAGAGCTATTTGGTAGGCTCATGCCCATTGCCTCGATGGCTGATGCCATGGTATTCGCCGTGTACATTCCGCCACAGCTGCCCGGGCCAGGAATCGATTCTTTTTCAATTTCTTCCAATTCTTTATCATCAATCTTTCCGCATGAATGCGCGCCGACGGCTTCAAACACAGATACAATATCCACGTCTTTACCTTTATGAGTGCCAGGTAAAATAGTTCCGCCATACACAAACACACTTGGGCGGTTTAAGCGTGCCATGGCAATCACACAGCCAGGCATGTTTTTATCACACCCACCAATGGCGACAAGCCCATCATAACCTTGGCAGCCCATTACGGTTTCAATGCTGTCCGCAATCACTTCGCGAGAAACAAGAGAATATTTCATGCCTTCTGTTCCCATGGAAATACCATCAGAAATGGTAATCGTATTAAATTGAATGCCTTTTCCACCAGCCTCATTTGCGGCTTTTTCAGCCACATCAGCAAGCCCGTTTATATGCATGTTGCAGGGCGTAACCATGCCCCATGTGCTGGCAATGCCAATTTGTGGCTTATCAAAGTCTTCGGTGTTAAATCCAACGGCACGTAACATGCTACGGCTTGGCGCGCGGTCTGCCCCATCTACCACTAATTTTGAAAATGTTCGTTTATCGCTCATCTTAATCTCCTTTTGTTCCGTCATCCCGGACTTGATCCGGGATCCTATCTGTTTCGTCATCCCGGACTTGATCCGGGATCCTATCTGTTTCGTCATCCCGGACTTGATCCGAGATCCTATTCTGTTCCGTCATCCCGGACTTGATCCGGGATCCATCCTTCCTACTTTTACGCAAGAATGTATTAAATACAAGCCAATACTACCACACTCAATTATTCTAAATAATAGAAAAGAATCAATAGCATTATTCTAAAATATAGAAGTATAAATTGCCAAAACGAGTATTGGAGGAAAGTTAAATAAAAATTGCTAAAATTATATGATTATGGGAGTATTAAAATCATGAGTTTTGTCACAGGAAATGCAATGTTTACTGCGTACAGGCATGTGTCTTTGCGCGCAATAGATGAAGTGCCGTCAGACCACCTTTCCTCTGAAGATGAGAGCGACCATGAATCGTTTGATCTACCGCCTCTTGCGTTGGCATTATTAAAAACCGCAGAACAAGAACGCAGCGAAACACCTGATTTAGATGAGGAAGACGAGCGAATAGAGACAGATGGGATGGCCCAAGAAGCCGCCTTATCTGCTGCACATTGGGCTCACCACACAAAATGCATGGGCCAGGCAAGAGATTTGCTGTGCACTCTTCTTAAAGGGCAGCCAAATGCCGAATTGGACTTTAGCTTTTACCCTTTAATAGAACTGCTAGCATTATCCGGAGGCACCCACCGTCTGTTTCAACTACAAGACAAAGTGTATGTAGAAGAGCCCAATGATCAAGAGACTTTATACGAGGCGCTGCAAGACCTCAGCCTCTTTGACAAGAAATGGTTTGATGGCGATTTTAAATCCCTGTTAGATTCGGCTAGAAATCAGGGCTTACCCAGGCACCAATCTTTAAAAGCCAAGCAGAATGTTATTGCCTTGTGGAATATTGTGTGCGGGTTAAGCGAATGTGCAGATAGTCAGTTGCTCAATAGGGCGTTTATATTTGCCGCAATGGGGAACAACACGCAAATGCTATCGTTGATTACTGGGGCTATTCGTTCCTCTGAATTGAATCAAAAACAAATTGGGGAAGCGCGATTTTTATTTGATAGCATTGTGTTAGATGTGAATCTTCCTCATGACGACAAATTAAGTGCTGTGACACCATTGCGCATAAACGCGCTCCAGGCCAGCCGCCATGTTTGGGCAACAAGAGACTGTAAAATTTCTTGTGGAATCATGTGGGATAACGATTAATGGATACCCGGAAGGTCAGTCTCCCGTCGCATTAGCAGAACGGTTTTCTAAGTTTGTGCCGCATTATCGGGTGAAAGAAGTGGCGCGACTGCTGTCCGATGCCGAACTACTTGGCAAAGGACGCCATGCGATGCAACGGGTTTTGCGTGCCCAAGAAATACCTGTTTTCAAGTTGCCAGTTATTCAAACCATTAATAGTCTGAGCCCAGAAACGCGTCTTTTACAATTGCGTCGAGGCGTTATGATGGGCCGGCTGAGCCTAGAAGACTACCAGGCGCGAGTTATACAAGAAGGGCTTGAAGCACAAGCGAAAAGAATGACTCTGCCGCAGGCTCCCCAAGCGCTTAGCGCGTCGTTGCCTACAATAGACGAGGATGCTGAATCCTCCATCCAATCCCCCTTCTCTCAATTTTGCGCGGATCACCCCGATGTAAGTAAAGAAGATGCCCGCGCTATGTGGCAGGCAATGCAGGGTTAGTATTTAGTGCTATAATAGAGCCCATGCACAACGCATTACTTCCCCTTATCACCGCACTTAAAAAGAAAAAAGCACTATCTGGCGTCTCGGCCCTATTGTCGTGGGACCAAGAAACGTACATGCCAGAGGGGTCTATCGAACAACGGGCCGAACAGTTGGCCTTAATAGACAGCATATCCCACGCACACCACACCAGCCATGACTTTAAATCGGCGATGGCCGAAGTGGTGGATTTAAAAACAGGATTGCCGCGCATTGATGGGCTAACGGAATCCGAAAAAACAATGGTGAAAGCGGTGTGGCGGGATTGGCAAAAGACAAATGCACTTCCAACCGCCTTTGTAGAAGAATTAAGCAAGGCCACAGCCTTGGGTCAACACCAATGGGGAATCGCCAGAGAGCAAAACAAGTTTCTTGATTTCGCGCCCCATTTGCAAAAAATGGTGGAATTGCAACGCAAGAAAGCCGTATTTTATAATATGGAAGGCCATGCGTATGACGCCCTAATCGATGATTATGAACCCGGGATGAAAATGGCCGATATTAACCCGCTTTTTGACGCGCTTCGCGATGCCATTATTGACATTCGCAAACGCATCGAAACATCAAAGGCGACCTTTGTGGACATTAGTGAATCTCATTACGACATCACAAAACAATGGGATTTCGGTGTGGATATTCTAAATGAAATGGGGTTTGATTTTAAACGGGGAAGGCAAGACAAATCCGTGCATCCGTTTACCACAGAATTTAACCGAAATGATGTGCGCATAACCACACGGTTTAACCCCAATGATTTGTTAGAAAGTTTCTCATCTACCATTCACGAAGGTGGCCACGCGCTTTACGAACAGGGGCTCGATGCCTATTGGGACGGTACGCCGTTGGCAGAAGCCATGTCGTTAGGCATACATGAAAGTCAGTCGTTGCTTTGGGAAAATTATGTGTGTTATTCATGGCCGTTTTGGGACGGGCATTTTAACAAATTAAAGCAGTACTTTAGGTATGAATTTACAGGTGTTTCAGCCGAACAGTTTTACCGTACCATTAATCAAGTACAGCCCAGCTGCATTCGTGTAGAGGCCGATGAAGTCACCTACAGTTTGCACATTATGCTGAGATATGAAATTGAGAAGGCACTGATTAGTGGCGATTTAGACGTGGCCGAATTGCCAACCCTATGGAACCAACGCATGGCTGATTATGTGGGAATTACGCCGCCAAACGACACTCAAGGCGTGTTGCAAGACGTACATTGGAGCTATGGGTTATTTGGCTATTTTCCGACCTATGCCTTGGGGAATTTGTACGGGCGTATGCTGTTTGAACAGGCGGAATCGGAGATTCCAGATTTAAATGGGTCGATTCGGCGGGGCGAGATGCTGGCATTGAAAACTTGGTTGAACGATAAGGTGCACAAGGTTGGCAGGGGAACCACTCCAAGTGAACTGATAACGCACATTACGGGTAAGGAATTAAGCGTGACGCCATTCGTGAATTATTTAAAAGAAAAGTATGGCGCTATATATAAGGTTAAGTTATAACGTCATTTCAAGGCAGTACGCCATTCCTCACAGTCTTGCACGTCATTGTGCACAGCCTGGCACGTCATTCCGCACTTGATGCGGAATCCAGGTTCAAACACAGTTCAAATTTTGTCGCCCAATTCCGTCTTGGAATGTTGGTTTTTCCTCATATTGACGAGCTACCTCCACTTGGGTAGACTTACTGTACTTAAGTAGGGAGGCACACTGCCATGGCGAAACTAATTATTAACGATGAAGAAATTCAAATTGAAGACGGTCAAAAGATTGTCGAGACTATTGAGAACGCGGGTGTTCCAATCGGTTGCAGCAACGGTGTTTGCGGCACATGTGAAGTTGAAGTGTTAGAAGGAATGGAAAACCTTAACGAGTTGACTGAAGAAGAAGAAGACCTTGGTATGGAAGGCAATAAGCGCCTAGGATGCCAATGTGTGATAAACAAAGGTAGCGTTAAGCTAGAATACTAGATATGAGTCTCATCGCAACGTTTTCACCCACTTGCCAACACATGCAAGTGTTGGTAGAACAGTTGCAAGATGATATTTGCGCCGCATTAGAGTCACAAGATACCGTAACGTTTATAGAAGACAAGTGGGAACGTGATGGCGGCGGCGGCGGTAAAACCCGCGTTATTGAAGGTGGTCGCACTTTTGAAAAAGGCGGAGTTAATACGTCTGCTGTATTTGGTACCATAGAAGGGCCATCGCGCGAGATGTTTGCTGGTATGTTAGCCAAACAAGGCGTAACGCTAGATGAATCCGCACCGGCTGATTTCTTTGCAACTGGAGTGAGTTTGGTCATGCATCCTCAAAATCCCCACGTACCCACCACCCACGCCAACTACCGCTATTTTGAATTAAAAAATGGTGATAAATCCGTGTGGTGGTTTGGTGGCGGAGCTGATTTAACACCCTACTATCTGGTTGAAGAGGACGCGACTCACTTTCACCGTGCTCATAAATCAGCCTGCGACGCGCTAGATCCTGCCTATTATCCCGAATTTAAAGCGGCCTGCGATACCTATTTTTATTTGCCCCACCGCAACGAGCATCGCGGTATCGGCGGCACTTTTTATGATTATAAGAATACCTGTGATAAAACCCATTATTTAGAATTAGCACAACAATGTGGGAAGGCCTTTATTGATGGGTATATTCCCATTGTAGAGCGCAATAAGGCAGGCGCGTTTACCGAGCAAGAACGCCAGTGGCAACTGCAACGCCGTGGCCGTTATGCAGAATTTAATCTGGTGTATGACAGAGGTACTTTGTTTGGGCTTAAAACAAACGGACGTATTGAATCCATACTGATGTCACTGCCCCCACTTGCTAGATGGGATTATGACGTTCAGCCAGAACAAAATACCCCAGAATCGGATTTATTACAGGTTATTACTAATCCCCGCGATTGGATCTGAAGTTATTTTATAAATTTAATTAAATTTAATGAAATAAGTGAGTGTTGCATAACGATAATAGACTGTTATGGAACCACTAACCACCACCCTAGGTAGACCAGTACCGCCTACATTTTCACAACGAGCAACTCCGCTAACGCCAATTGCGGCGTCTACCCACTCGAGTGCGGCCCAGTTGCAGCGTTGGGACCAGTCATTTTTTAATATTCCACCCACCAAACGAACACCGCAGCAAGACGCTAATACGAAAGCCATGTCGGTGATTTTAGATGCTGAACGCCGTGCCGTTAGATTCTCCTCGCCAGCAGACTCGGGAGTGGCCACAAGTCCAAGCAGCCTTGATGCGAGTGTGTGTTTTGATAATAGTGATGCGGTCATGGATAGCGTTATGCAGACCTTGCAAGACAATTCAGATTTGTATCACCACAAAATAAATGACGCGCTTGAATTCTTTTATACTGCGATTAAAGATAAGAGCGGTAGCATTTCATTGGCTGAATTAACAGAAATTTTAACGCTCAAGAGAGATGTTGTTTTTAGAGTGCCAGGTTCTGATTTAAGCCGCATGGTCAATGTTAATACACTTCAGCCTGCCTGCGATATGATTATTGTTGCTTTATCCCAATATGACAGGTAGGGGGTAGTACACGTATGTACCCCATCTCTCACTTAGTTCGCCCTGCATCATCCGCTGGTTGTCAGCCAAGCGAACGTACATCACCAAAACGACTTTATATAGATCAAGTTGAACCGATGTTGGTGCCAGATATTGGGTCGCTTAGACGCACCTTGCATATTATTTTGAATGATACAGCTTATTTTCAGGGTTACGATGCGACCAAGGTACAGCGCAGTATCACGCTTCTGTGCGATTATTATAAATCGGAATTCGATACAGAACGCCAACAATTTCCTGGTACGTTGGAACAGTTCAAAATTGAGTTTGCCGAATCCGCATTGATTGCGTCACAGTTGCATGTCTATACATCTGGAATGCAGCAACGCCGTAGCGAGAATGACTTGGAAGCGGCCGATTCACCCGAGGTGAGATTAGACCCAAATGAGTATATTGATTTTACAATTCTAGCGCAGGCCATTGAAGAGTATTTTCGCGCAAACGCGCAGGGTAGGCCCGCTAGAAAATTACTGTTTTAACCAGTCAGAGGTCGGGCTAATGGCCTTGTACCAAATTGACCAATTGGCGCACATTTTCAACCGGCACCTGCGGTGTCACACCATGGCCTAAGTTAAAAATAAACCCAGGGTCTTTACCCATACGATTTAAAATAGTGTGGGCAGCCTCTAGTAATGGCGTCGAATCACCAGGTAGTAATTCTGGGTCAAGGTTTCCTTGCAGCGCAATGTTGGGGCCTAGTTTCTCTCTCATTTCCCAAAGTGTCACATCTGAATCCAAGGAAATAATATCCGGTTTTATCGCCATCAGTTCCGGAGCAAACACACGGCTATTCTTGCAAAACACACTGATAGGCACGTCTTTACCAACCGTTTTCATGTGCGCGCGCAGTCCGCTAATAATGCGCCCCATGGGTGCCAAACTGTGCTGGCGAAACTCGCCTAAATCCAAGTAGTTTGCCCAGGTATCAAACAACTGTACCGCATGCACGCCGGCATCTATTTGTACGCATAAATAGTCGATCGTCACCTGTTCCAGGCGCGCCAACAGCGCTGAAAACGCCTCAGGCGCCTCACGCAACATCCCCTTAATCACGCTTAATGTTTTACTAGACCCACCTTCTACCATGTAGCTGGCCACAGTGAATGGCGCACCGGCAAACCCAATTAATGGCACACCAAGCACGTCCAACTGTGGGCGTAGCAGACTAATTTCTTTAGCCACACACCCAAATGCCACACTCGCATCCACGTCAGGCAACGCGGCCACATCACCGGCCGTGCGAACAGGTCGCGCTATAACTGGTCCTCGGCCTTCCTCAAAATGCAGCCCCACGCCCAATGCGTCAGCCGTAATTAAAATGTCGCTGAACATAATCGCCGCATCCATGCCAAAGGCCGTAATCGGTTGCATGGTCACTTCTGCCGCCAATTCAGGCGTTCGCATCAGTTCCATAAACGAATAGGATTCCCGAAGTTTTCGGTACTCGGGCATATAACGCCCGGCTTGGCGCATTAACCAAATTGGTGGGCGGCCCTCAGTATTTTCACGGCGCGCCGCTTTTTGGTAGATTGAATTGTGCATGCCTGTTATTATACGTGTATGATTCCAATTGCTAAAGAGGGTTATATTTTTATTTTGCCGCTAATCGTACTCACGATTGGTGTGTGGTTTTTAAAAAAACCAGTCGCATTCTGGCCAGTGCTTATACTGACGTTGTTTGTAATTAGCTTTTTTAGAGACCCTTCACGCAATATTGTGCGCGATGCAAATACCGTCTATTCACCAGCTGATGGCCTAGTCACTCAAATTAAAGATGTGGAATGGGAGGGGGCACCTCATTACCAAATCGTGATTTTTCTATCCGTGTTTAATTGTCATGTGAACCGTATTCCTTATGCAGGAACAGTGCGTAGCACAGAACACAAACCGGGTTTGATGTTAGCCGCATTTCGCAAAGACATAGATGAAAAAAATGAACAACAAATCACTATAATTGATACGGATAAAGGGCCAATGAAGGTCGTTCAAATCACTGGTGCAATCGCACGGCGCATTCTATGCCACCTAACACCAGGGCAAACCGTTGCCACAGGCGAGCGTTTTGGCTTAATCCGGTTTGGGTCTCGCACCGACTTGTATCTTCCTAAGTCTGCTCACATTCTGGTAAAAGAAAAACAATCCGTTAAAGGCGGATTGACCAAGATCGCAACTCTCTAGGCGCTCGTGCCGGCCGTCATTCCGGACTTGATCCGGAATCCAGGGTATTCCCGAACAGTTTAAATTTTGGATCCCAAATCAAGTTTGGGATGACGTATTAGATCTTTTGTAGATTTCCACTATATTTCCTGTCATACTGACGGTAAGATTTATCTCCAGGAGGTTTCATTATGGATAAAGAAAAAGTTGTATTGGTAATGCGATTATTGTTAGGACTTATTTTTCTTGTGTTTGGTCTAAATGGCTTCTTTAGCTTTTTACAAATGCCACCAATGCCAGAAGAGGCAATGTCCTTTTTAGGCGGTTTAATGGGCGCTGGGTATTTCTTTCCTGTGCTTAAAGTCACAGAAATTATCTGTGGTGCATTGTTACTAGCCGGAATTTATGTGCCGTTGGCCTTGGTCGTGTTAGCACCAGTAATATTGAATATTGTATTATTCCACTTATTCCTAGCGCCTGGTGGCATGTTGTTACCAGTGGTTATTCTAATCCTAGAACTTGGCCTTGCGTATCACTACCGCAGTGCATGGGATGGTGTGTTACAAAAGAAAGCTGATATCAGCTAATTAACCGCCAATAGCGATCGCGAAGTTGCGATACGGTATTGTTAGACGATAATAAAACAGGGTCCTTGTGGCCCTGTTTTTTTGTGTCGTGTTCGTGCAGTTTTGCCGGCACAATCCCTTTGACGGCGTTATGTAAAAATAATCCATCATAATTGTGCAGCTCGCTCACATATAGTGGGGCATCTTGCACAGTGATCCCTAAGTCTGGGGCGTGTTGCGATATAAATGCCCGAGACGTACTAGGCAGTATGCCGCGATGACGAGGGAACAAAACGCGATTGTCTTTGATGACGCCCACACCATAGAGCGGTGTTTCCATAATGGCGCCGTGTTCGTCGGTAAGAACAGGGTGTCGGTCATGTTGCCGAAGCGCCACGATATGGTGCAAATAAGCCATGGATTTATGGTGGTGTGCAATGCCCGTATGGTCGGTGCAAAGCGCAATGCAGCATTCCAGAGGATTGACGGTTGGAGTTGGTTGCGTGTCACGAAGCACCATGGTCCAGTAGGGCGCCGCGAAATCAATTCGTCCATTTTCAAACTGGCGTTCTCCGGCACTCACATACACGTTTAACGTGCCTGATCCAAGGCCATTTTGGGTGGCCAGTGCTGCGGCGCCTGATTCAATCTCGGCCTCACTCACACTCAACTTTATTCCAAGTTCCTTTACACTGGTTTGCAAACGTTTCACATGGTGGGTCAGTAGTGGCAATGTGCCATCCAGAAATAGGATTGTTTCAAATACCCCAGCCCCATACAAATAGGCCCCATCTAAAAACCGAGAGGGCAGAGCGGACTCATCTGTTAATTTTCCATTTAAAATAACCATCATCACGCCACTAGTGTACGGTATTCTGGTGTCTCCGTCATCCCCGAGTCCGCCCGTCATCCCGAGTCCGCCCGTCATCCCCGACTTGATCGGGGATCTCCACCATCACCCACCAAAGTGTCGAAGACTCTGAATAAGTTTTTCCATTTTATGGCCGGTTTCTTCCCATTCCGCCTGTGCGTCAGAACCCACCGTAATGCCCCCACCTGAATGCCCATATAGTGTGGTCTCATCCGCGTACAAGGTGCGAATTGCAATGTTGAAATCGGCGTGCCCATGTGCCGAAATATAGCCGATAGTGCCCGTGTAAATAGAGCGAGGGCCCGTTTCATAATGATGGATGGCCTCAACCGATCTAATTTTAGGCGCACCTGTAATCGACCCCCCTGGAAACAATGCCTTTAGCACGTCGATAGGAGACGTATCCGCTGTGAGTTGACCGGTAATGGTGCTAACCAAATGATGCACGCTGGCGAAGCTTTCCACCCCGTACAACTCCGGCACCTCTATGCTGCCAGGGTCACACACATGCCCCAAATCGTTTCGAATCAAATCCACAATCATCAACAGTTCTGCGCGGTCTTTTTCAGATCGTAATAATTGACTTTGTAATGCCACGTCGTCCTGATTGGTTTTGCCTCGTGCCACGGTGCCTTTAATCGGCCGGCTCACCACGTCGCCGCCTGATACACTAAAAAATTGTTCCGGAGAACTACAAAATATATGCCCACCAGGTACATTCAAATGCGCTGAATACGGCCCGGGGTTTTCTTTGCGTAATGTGGCGTATAGTGCAGTGACATCCCCCGTGTAACGCGCGTGAAATGGGTGCGATAAATTCATTTGGTAGTATTGGCCTTCTTTAATGTCGCGCTGAATGTTTCTAATAGCAGAAACAAATTTAGCGTTCTCCCAATCAAACGTCACATTCTCTATGGAAAGGGCGGGTTCATCTGGCACAACCAAGAATTGCCCGAACCACTCATCAAACGGTTCTAGCTCCTCTTCTGGCGCCACCAAGCCAACAAACCACAATTCCCCTGTGGCATGATCGGCAATGACCGCGCGGTCGTACCAACCAAACCAAATGTCAGGCAGCACTCCAGTGGCAGGCCAATCAAAATGCTTAAAATCCCGTAAATAGCGCGAGGCCTCAAAGCCCATATATCCCATCCATCCACCCACAAAAGGCAATGTCCAATCGGCCGGTACATCTACCAGATGATCCAGTCCTCTTAATGCGTGAAATGGGGTGTCTAATGCGATAACATCCTCATCACTAACCCGTATCATCTCTGCGCCTCGCCCCATAATTTCATCATGAGGAAGCACGGCTAAAATGCTATAGCGCGACCATTTTGAGTGGGCATCAGAACTGTCTAAAAAGCAAAGGCCTGGCAAATGCTGGGTGGCACGCCAAATATCCAAAATAGAACGCCCGGTAACAGGAACTGCAACTGGCCGAAGCGACCCCATTACTCAATCCTTAATACAGACAAGAACGCCTCTTTCGGCACGGATACCGAACCAAGCTGCTTCATCTTTTTCTTACCTTTTTTCTGTTTTTCTAATAGTTTTCGCTTACGGCTAATGTCGCCACCATAGCATTTAGCCGTAACGTTTTTGCGTAGTGCCCGAATGGATTCTCTACAAATAATCTTGCCGCCAATGGCGCCCTGAATAACCACTTCATACATTTGTTGAGGAATGAGCTCTTTTAGTTTTTCGGCCATCTTATTGGCGATGTGTCGGGATTTGCTTTCATGGCAAATAAATGAAAGGGCATCCACCGGATCCGCATTGATAAGCAGGTCGACTTTTACGAGCTTACTTTCGCGGTATTCATGAAACCAATAATCCATGCTGGCATAGCCTTGAGTGCGGCTTTTTAGTTTGTCAAAAAAATTAGTGATCAATTCATTAAGAGGAATCAAATACTCGAAACTCTGGCGCTCCGCATCCAAATATTCCGATTTCTTGTATTCGCCACGGTGCTCCTGAACCAAGTCCATGATGGTGCCGGTGTAAGAGTTTTGGCAAATGATAGAAAGTCCCATGTAGGGTTCTCGCATCGACGCGATTTTGACCCGATCCGGAAATTTGGCAGGATTATCCAAGTCAAATTCTTCGCCATCCGTAAGCGTAACCTTGTAAGTAACATTGGGGGCCGTGGCCACGATATCAATATCAAATTCCCGTTCGATGCGTTCTTGCATGATTTCCATGTGGAGCAAGCCCAAAAAGCCAACACGGTATCCAAATCCCAAAGCTTGTGAACTTTCCGCTTCATACTGCAAGGCAGCGTCATTTAGTTTTAGCTTGTCTAGCGCATCTTTTAAATAAGGGTAATCGTTAGTGTCCACAGGATAAAATCCGCAAAATACCATGGGTTTAATTTCAGTGTAGCCTGGCAGTGCCTTTATCGCGCCTTTTTTATCGTTGGTCATCGTATCCCCAATTCGGGCATCATCCAGGCCTTTAATGTTGGATATCACATATCCCACTTCACCCGAATCAATTGTCGTACAAGGTGTCATCTTCGGGCGGAAATTACCCACCTCTAACACATCGAAGACTTGTTCTGAACTCATCATCTTTACTTTCATGCCTTTTTTCAGCTGACCGCTGCACACGCGAACGTAAGAAATAACGCCGCGGTAGGCATCGTAATGGGCATCAAAAATCAACGCTTTTAGCGCATCACCTTCAAAGTGCTCGTCTTTCGGTGCTGGCATGCGCGCCACAATTGCTTCTAAAATCTCCGGCACGCCAATGCCCGTTTTAGCACTGCATTGCACGCAATCCTCTGCCGGTATCCCAAGCACCTGTTCAATTTCTTCTAATATTTTAGGAACATCGGCAGAGGGTAAATCAATTTTATTGATAACAGGAATAATTTCCAGATTATGTTCAAGAGCCAAATAAAAATTGGCCATGGTTTGCGCTTCAATCCCCTGTGTGGCATCCACCAATAGTAGGGCGCCTTCACACGCGGCTAGGCTGCGAGAGACTTCGTAACTAAAATCCACATGGCCCGGAGTATCAATTAAATTGAGTACATATTTTTGGCCATCTTTGGCAAGGTAATCCATGCGTACGGCTTGCATTTTAATGGTAATACCACGTTCGCGTTCCAAATCCATGGAATCCAAGAGTTGGGCTTTCATGTCACGCAGCGCCACTGTTTGGGTGGTTTCGATCAATCGATCAGCCAACGTGCTCTTACCGTGATCAATATGCGCGATGATGCAAAAATTTCGTATGTGCTTCATGCCCACATTTTCGCGCATAAGGGACCGTTGGGCAAGTGAGTAAGTATATTGGCAAACATGGAAGTGTTAAAAATATACCCGTCCACCCAAATACCACCCACTTATTAGTTCATCAACAGAGGTGAAATACCAGCGATAGCCGCCGGTTAACGCAAGGCTTCTGTAATGCAGAGTGGCACCAACAGACGTACGGTCTAATTGCCATTCGGTTCGCTCATCAATAAAGTTGGGTTGGTTTTGACTTACATATTCAAGGTCTAAACTTAATGGTGAAATTGGGTAAAAGTGCAATCCAAATCCATAACGCCAACCAAGCGCGTTATCCAAGAACCCACCGCTACGGTAGCTAAGTCCCAGATTAAAATCAAATTGAAACCAATTATTTAAAGAGCTAATGCCAACGTAGGGTGAATAATAAGCGGGAAGTGTGTCGGTGTTATCCTCTGGATTTAAATCAAATGCATCCACACTTAACCCATATTGAACCAACCCAATGGCGCCAGAATCCAGGCTACCATCATTGGAAACCACGTTATGTTGTATGCGAAAGTAACCAGACGAAATATCCCGATCATCTAAATCTCTCAAGTGGTGACCCTCTACTGTGGTAACCGATTTCCGGCCGTTTAAAAGTATCCAGCCATCACCGCCACGATCGTATGGCGCATTATTAAGCCGAGTGCGCAATGTCGAGTAGAAATTACTTACAGAAATAGTTGAATCATAATCCGCCTCAAAAGTACTCACCTTCTGCTTGTTTGGGAATAATACATTTGTGGCTACATTACCTAATACCTGCTCGCCCAGTTGGCCTAAGAATGTCTCGTTTCGAGATTGATACGTGGTGCTTTCTAGTTGAGTTACCTCATTTAAACGGTGTTTGGTTCGAATTAGTTGGTTTAGGTCCCGTTGAAGTGCCCGGGCAGACTGTTTTTGGGAGATGGGTAACTTTATTTCAGCAATTCGAGCATCAATAAAAGAGAAGTCAACATCACGATACAAGGTTTCAATGGTGTCTTTTGGAAATGGAACAAAATTATCCGCATCCAATACCCTGGCGCGTCGTAATTCATTCATAAGATCAGCGGCAGTGTAACGTCCTTCTCGCGCCTTTTTAATATCACGAATTGATACAATTTTTCCAGGTTTGACCTTAATATTTTTAATAGGAAGCGGTTTTAATACCTCTGCATCGTCAGCAATATATCCTTCATTTTGCAGAGCAATAAACGTTTCAATTGCATCAATGCGATTTGCTAAATCAACCCACCCGGAGAAATCCTCTTCATTAAAACGCCGTTCTTGGAACAGCTCGCGTTGGCCAACAACTTCTTTTTGAGTGGTAAAGCCACCTTGTTCACGCACATCCGAACGATAATGGGAGGACTGGGTGCGACTTGTTTCTGAGCGCCAAGATTTTGAATCATCTAGTTTTTCATTTAAACTTTGTGCCAAAAGTACATTGGGTAGTAATGAAATAATGGCCAGAGTAAAGAGAGTCGATTTAATAGTCATGAATAACATCCTTTCTCGATTCAAGAGAGTAGTATATCTTAAAAACGCATTGCCCGTAAATTTGGCGTACAGCAAACGTTAAGTCGGGTATAATTAGGTGTATGAACAAGACCTGGTTTGAAACCCTTACTAAGAACGAAGCTGCACGCGGGGTAAAACCCGATAACCAGTCCTTCTATTTATCTCAGGCGTCACCCGCGTGCTCTGTGGTATTG
Organism: bacterium; assembly: GCA_027623425.1. Classification (GTDB taxonomy): domain Bacteria; phylum Margulisbacteria; class Marinamargulisbacteria; order UBA817; family JAQBTH01; genus JAQBTH01. The sequence continues at coordinate 18,132 of JAQBTH010000013.1, forward strand.
GTCGTGCATGGGTTTAGTGCCAACCCTAACGATGGAAAAACAGTGGCCAATGCGATCTTTGAAACGGGCCACTGCGATGTTGTGGGTATTTGCTTGCCGGGCCATGGCAGTGCGCCACAGGACATGGAGACAGTGACCTACCGCGACTGGTTGAACCATGTGGACTCGGTCTATAACACGTTGCGCGAACACTATCAGCAGGTTGTTATTTATTCCGTGAGTATGGGTGCGCTTTTGTCGTTGACGATTAGTTCAAAAACACCGCCAGCAGGGCTTGTGTGCATGGGAACCATGTTAGTGGCAGTGGATTGGCGATTAAAATACGGTGGGTATATTGGTGGGTTCATTTCGTTTGTATTGCGACGCATATTGAATAAGCCTTTTATCAAACAAAATGTGCTGCCCGGTAGAGAAGGCATTGTATACAATGAAGTGCCTGTAGAATCGACGGTGGAATTGCATAAACTGATGCGCCTTACCAAAACGCGCCTTAACAAAGTGGAATGCCCAACCCTTATTATTCACAGCACCACAGATAAGATCGCTGATGCAAAAGGTGCCCAATATTTGTATGACCATTTAGGCACGAGAAATAAGGCCATCATATGGGGAACAGGCGACCACACTTTTCTAACAGAAATGACAGATGAAAATGCAGACACCATCGCTAAAATCGTGACGTTTTGCACCAGTCCGATTGGGTATTTTTCAAACGCAGCGAAACCGAATAACCCGCGTGATTAAGCTGAGAAATGCCGACTAGCATCAGGAAAGCCTGATAACACAATGCGATCAAAGCAGTTTTGAAGTGGAATGCGATTAGGGCCAACACGTTCACTTAATACCTCTTTAAGTGCTTCAGCAGAGGTTCTTCGACTGGCATCTTGGTCATCTCCGGCATAAATACCTGTACTTAATCCCGCAAGGCACACGGCAATAGGTGCCGTAGGGTCTTTTTTATGATGGGTGGCCAGTGCACTCAATAAAAAGGCGCGATAAGCATCTTTTAACTTTCCTTTTAAATCATCAGGGTTTTTTGCGGCAACAGAATCAAAATGCTTATCCATTCTTCTGGGTCGACCAGGCTCAGGTTGACGCAAGTTTGGCCCAGAAACGGCAATGGCAGTGCCCTTAAATACTGTGCCTTCTGGCCCGGGACGAAATGAAACATCCGGGTACCACAGCTGCGTGTTCATACGAGTCAGGAACACCTTTAGACAGGGGCCCTAGTGCAACTAATGCGGTAAGTAACGGGCTCTGCGCATTTCCAGAGGCGTCAGCATTCGACATAATAAGAGACTCTTCTTGTCCCAATCGGCCTTCGACGGGTTTAAACGCATTTCGAACATTTGCCGCGCCACCAGGGCGATTTGGGTTGCCAGCGATACACAGATAAAGATCCGTCTTTGGGTTTTCACCCATGATCTGCGAACCGATATCTTGAGCGTAGGTACGTGTAAACGTCAAACTTCCACCACGATCCTTAGGCGCAAAAGTAGCAGACCTAATCATGTCTGGAGTAAATGTTGATGCTGCTGTGCCAATGGGGAAAGGCGGTGCAGACGCAACATGAGGCGGTAGACTGGCCTTCAATTCGCCGATTAATTTACCAAGTCCTTTGGCGCCAGCTTTCTGAAGTGATTCTAATTCTTGAATGACGGATGAGGTGCGATCTGGGTGATCCTGCAAATAAATAGCAACCACCTGTGCTTTTTGCCCTGGTTTCTCATTCCCCGGAATCTGAGGGTCTTGATCAATGCTTTTCATAACAATCCCAATGCCACGTTCTTGGCCACCAGCGACTAGTTTGCATGGATCCAGCAATTGCCCATAAGTAGCCTCATCAGTCATAAATGCAGCCACAGTTTTATCAAATCCACCAGCCGTCTTATGGACTTTGCTGTCATGAATTGATCTAAGTGCCGTACGCACTTCAAAAAGCGTCATCCCGTTGTCACAAGCAAAATTAATGATCTCACTGACGCGGCCATTTGGCATATCTTTAATGGCCACGTACAATGCATCCGCATTTATGGAGCCTAAAGAAGGAGTCGCAGAAGTGCTGTTTCTAGGGGTTAAAGCAGGCCCAGAAGTTTTTGCTCCATCCATTGGGCGGAAATTTGTTGCCATATTATTGTTCCCTTTATTACGAATGAGTACTAGTAGTGTTGTTTATACCCAATACGACAAAAAGTGTAATATAAATTCTCTAGAAACCGAATGAAGAACGTGGCGTTAGAGTCACAAAATTGCTACAATTAGCGTGATTAGAAATTGAATCTGAATTGATTTGCCCCGCTTGGCAGGGAATATAAGGAGAAACAGTATGACAACTACCATGCAACAAAACACAACAATACATTACTCAGAACTTGGGTTTGTAAACACCACAGATATGTTTAAAAAGGCTAACGAAGGCGGTTATGCCATCGGTGCATTTAACTTCAGTAACTTAGAGCAGCTTCAAGGTGTTCTAAATGGCTGTATTGAATCAAATGCGCCGGTTATCTTGCAGTTAAGCAAGGGTGCGTGTAATTATGCCGACCCTATTTTCCTGCGCAATATGGCACGTGGCGCCATTGAATATGTGAGAAGTCAGGGAAGCCAAATTCCAATCGCCCTGCACTTGGATCACGGTGACACATTCGAAACCTGCAAAAGTTGCATCGATAATGGGTTTAGCTCGGTAATGATCGACGCGTCTCATTATGATTTTGAAGAAAACATTCGCATTACCAAAGAGGTTGTGGAATATGCCCATAAATTTAATGTAACTGTTGAAGCAGAGTTGGGTGTGTTGGCTGGAATCGAAGACGATGTGGTCGCGGCGAAGTCGGTGTATACAAATCCGGATGAAGTTGAAGAGTTTGTAAAACGAACCAACGTGGACTCACTTGCCATTTCTATTGGTACGAGCCACGGCGCCACTAAATTTAAGCCAGAGCAATGCACCCGAAATGCAGATGGCGTGCTTGAGCCACCAGAGCTTCGTTTCGATATTTTAGAAGAAGTAGAACGCCGTTTACCAGGATTCCCAATTGTATTGCATGGATCGTCTTCCGTTATTCCAAAATACATCACTATTATTGAAGAAAATGGTGGCCGAATCGAAAACGCAGTAGGGTGTTCCGAAGTTCAGCTACGACGCACAGCAACATCAGCCGTATGCAAAATGAACATCGATAGTGATTGCCGATTGGCTATGACCGCTGCCGTTCGTAAGGTACTTAAAGAGAACCCAGGCGAATTTGATCCGCGTAAATTTATGGGCCCAGCACGTGAGTGGTTGAAAGAGGTAGTAATCCACAAAAATACAAACGTGTTAGGTTCAGCTGGTAAAGGATAGCCCAGTGGGAACGGATCACGCGCAACTCATTGAAGAGTTAAAGCGCTATGCTGGCCAACGGGTGTTGGTCATCGGGGATGTCATGCTAGATGAGTACCATTGGTGTGATGTCAGTCGTATTTCCCCAGAAGCGCCTGTTCCGGTATGCCGCGTCAAAAATACCACCTATGTACCCGGTGGTGCAGGTAACGTTGTGTTTAACATTAAAGCCTTAGGCGGCACACCATATGTAGTGGGGCGAATTGGGGATGATAGTACCGGAGCACGCTTAAAAAGTGAATTTGAACGTGGAGGAATTAATCACGATCTTCTCATTCAAGAACAAGGCGAGTCCACAATTCTAAAGTCGCGTATTGTGGCACGTACTCAACATATCGTCAGGGTAGATAGAGAACATGTCTCTAAGCTTAGTAACCAAACAGCAGATCAATTATTAGAAAAAATAAAATCCGTCATTTCAACCATGGGTGCCGTTGTGATATCCGACTACGATAAAGGCTTATTAACGCCGTATTTTATTGATGGTATTGTGGCCATGACGAAGGCAGCAAACAAACCCCTAATTGTGGATCCAAAAGGCGAGGGATACGAAAAATACAAAGGGGCCACAGTGGTCACGCCGAATTTCTCAGAGTTTCAAACGGCCGTCCGTGAAACGGTAACAGATGAAGCGCGCATACAAGAATTGGGCGCACAACTTCGAAATCGCATTGGTGTGGATACACTAGTGATTACGCGGTCTGAAAAGGGAATGAGTATTATTGGGTCGGATGGCGCAAAACAAGATATTCCAACCCGTGCCAAAGAAGTTGCCGATATTACAGGTGCGGGGGATACGGTTATTGCAGGTATCGCTGTGGGATTGGCCGCAGGCTTGGCCATTCCAGATGCGGTGCATATTGCCAATTTCGCCGCTGGCGTTGTAGTTGCAAAAGTAGGCACGTCAGTTGCGACACCACAAGAAGTGGTGATAGCAATCGAGCGCGACCAACGCGCACAAGCCCGCGAGTCAGCCAATGCCTAATCGGCCAGAGCCGGCATTTGGCGACATTCTAACGCGTGAACAAGCCGTGGTGCGCGCCAACGAATGGCGCAACGCAGATGAAAAGATCGTACTTACAAACGGTTGTTTTGATCTGTTGCACGTGGGGCATGTGACCTACCTAGCTCAGGCGAAAGCCCTAGGAACAAAATTGATCGTGGGGCTGAACTCCGACCGTTCTGTGCGGGCAATCAAAGGGCCATCTCGCCCCCTGAACACGCAAGACAGTCGCGCCGCCGTGCTTGCAGCGCTACGTGCGGTAGACGCCATTGTCATATTTGATGAAGACACCCCCATAGAACTAATTCGCGCCCTGAAACCGCACGTCCACACCAAAGGCGGCGACTATTCGCCAGACACACTGCCAGAATACGACGTCACCCGTTCATTGGGCGGCGATACGATCATTTTGCCATTCGTAGACGGGTTTTCAACCACGGATTTAATTAAACGGTTATAAGTCCTCGCCTGTAAGCGCATTGGCAATCTCTGCTGCTGCCCGCTCACTTGCTAGGCGCACCCGTAGATTTTCGTCACGTTGGCGTTGTATCTCGGCCTCTTCATCGGGTTGTAATTTAGGCGCGGCAACCATGGGTTCGTAAGGCACTACTTGCGCGCGCATGCAGATAAGTGTGTTAATCGTGATGGGAAACGCCGTACTGGTAAGCGTCAATGCAGGTGGAAGAGGGAGTGTGAGTTGGGCGGTTGAGGATGGTGTAGAGCTGGCGCCATTCTTAGCGGTGGCATACAGTAAGCATTCTTTAAAATAATCCACCCACACATGCTGCGATTGGGTTGTATTCGCATTAAAATCAATTGTTAATGCATTATCCGTTACCTCCATTTTGGCGCAACGCGCGCGCGACCATCCCGACACAAACGCATTCTGATAGAGTGCCTGTTGTGAGGTGTGATCGGATAGAGTACTTAGAAGGGTTGCTAACTGCTCAATTCCCATCAGAATCTCATCGGGTACAGGAGTAGGGTGTGACAAGGCTTGAGTAAGCGATGTGCCTAATAGAATCAGCTGTTCACTTAGCATTATCGGCTGTGATTGTGTTGGCGCTAACTGCCCAAGCAGCTGCTCTATATTAAACTGGATAGTGCTCATGACTGGCGCAACGGGGCGGCTAGTGCCAGTGCGAGTAGCTAGAGAATGGTGGAACTGTAGTTCAGAGGGCTGTATAAGATGTGCCATAGGAATTGTGATTAAAACAGAGATTCAATATCTGGGAATGGCACGACGGTGGTTCGAAGGTGCTGTTCCAGACTTGTTGTACGGCCAAAGCGATCTTCAGCCTGCGCCTTCCGCAAGTTGCTCACATTCAATGCGCTCAGAGTCAATTCACGGGTGGCAGAGGCACAGACGCTTTCTCCAACATCGGTGCGTGATGCGGTGGCATCCTGTGCCGCGCTTTTGCACGATTTGCAGCCGCCTGCATCGCATGCTGCCACAAGTAATTTGGCGGTGGCAATCAGGGCGATATCAGTGGCATCAATTTTATCAGGGCGTGTTGAAAGTGCATTTGAAAACCCCCCAATTAAGCTGATGATATTGTCAAAAGCAGCAGGGTCACTTTTTGGGTTTTTTAGAAGCAAAGTGAGTGATTTTAGAATGACGCCATAGTCAAATTGGCCAGATGCGGATGAGGGAACTTTAAGCTCTCTTGCAACGCCAGAGAGTACCTTAATCGCCCCACCTGTTTGTAGGTCTAAGGGATGGTGAGAGATGATTTCAAAATGCACTAGCGCGAGTACCGCGCGTTGTGTTCCTTTTAAATCACCTTTAATACCAGAAACAATATTCTTCGCTTGTTCGGTGTACTTTTCTCGTAACGCTGCAGAAACATCCTCTTGGCTGCGCGCTGTAGCGCGGTGCCCTCGGGCCATAGTTGTGGGTTGTGCCATTTAAATTCTCCTTTTAAAAAATAGATTGCATTATTAGTTGAGACTGAGTATCATTTAATACTGAGACTCGATCTCAATATATTGAAAGTTGTAATGCATGTCAAGCGTGAGGTAAAAAATGAGTAAGATTAATTGGAATGACATTAAAGAAAACTTGAAAAATATCAAGGAAAAAATAGACGATATCAGTAAGTTACGCATTGATCGAACCGCGCATTATAAAAAAATAGTAGCGCAGGTTGAGAACCAAATTGTTGTAAATAATGCCAGGATTCAGCTTTACAAGCAGGCCAATACAGTGGATCCAAATGCAAATTCCACACTACGACTTGGCTTTGAGGTGATGGCTGACGCCATTGATATTCATAACAATAAATTTATGGCGCTTGAACAACATTTAGAAGAATTATATTACACGGTGGATTCGCAAAGAGAGTGCATTTCATTGTTAAAAAAATCAGTTGTAGACATGGCCAAAGTGGTTAGTGATGGGCAAAACAGGAGTGTGCTATGAATCAAAAGGATCGGCAAGCATTGTTGCAAGACGCGATGAAAGAATTGGGTGTGGATGCGACGACTCTAGACAGAGTCGCACGACAGCAAGATGTGTTGCGTTCTAAAAATACCGATTCTAAAACCAAGCAGAGTGTCGCGCGGTTATCACACGACTTAGTGCGAAAAGGAGTGGGCAAATGGAACGCTTAAGCGGCATGTTAAACACAGTGCCAATAGCAGGGGCTGGCAACACGTCAGGGCCAAGCACGGAAACACGAACGCCCATAAAAAATGAGTCTACTCCATTAATGCGGCAGAATTCAAAAGCCGATGTCTTGCCGTCACGAGGAGCGTCTTTGTTAGGCCCCGCAAATGCATCCTTTAGCAATGCACAGGACCGCGAACAATTGATGGTACAGGCATTTAAATCGTTTGGTATTAAAGACGCGACGATCGCCAATGCGAAACAAACTCAGCAAAATGTGCAACAGCAGATTGGGACGTATTCGTTGGCGAACTTACATCAAAGTCCATCTGCACTAGCGGCCACCACTCAGGCAATGGCTCAGAAAGCGCCCGGTAACTGCGGCGAAAGAACCTGTAGTACCTGCGGTTCCTGTATGCCAAAGGCAACAGAAGCTACCAGTTCTGAAGAATCCAAACAGGTGTCCGAATCCTTTGGTATGCAATTGGCGGGTATGGTGGAAAATGGCACTTCGACACCGGCCGCAACGGCTAAGGTATTAAATGCAATGGCAAGTTTAAACGAAAATGAGGCAGCTCATGCCTTTATTGGTATGGCAAAAGAATCGCCTGATTTGGCTGCGAAAGTGCTAAACGAAATGATTTCTCAAGACACGCAGGCCGCCTCTAAGATGGTGGCGCAAGCCGTAAAAGAAGGCGCACAAGCGATGAAAGAGGCCGTGAGCAACTTAGTTTCTAAATCACCAGAGAATGCAGGGAAAATGCTTGCTCAGGTGGCCAATGCATCGCCAAATGAAGCAGTTCAATTAATCGTTGCGTTGGCGGATGCTTTTTTTGACGCACCAGCCGTATTTCAAACGACATTAAGTGCCATGGCTCAAGACCTAAATCCAATGGGCACTCAAGCTTTGGCGCAGTTGGTTGCCGATAATCCAGCGCAAGGTGAAACCATTATGGCCGTATTGTTACAGACCAGTCCCGAAGTGGCGCAGGCGGTTCAAAACAGTGCCGATTCCATTTTAGCGGTCAAACAGTTCAATACCCCCCAAGTGCTGGAATTCAACGGCCAGATGCTTTCCAGGCCTGGCGCTGAAGGGACACCGCAGGTGGGCGACATGCAAAACTTAGGAACTCAAGCCTTGCCCGCCAATCTTGCCGCCATCACCAATGCGTCACCACGTGAGGTTGCCGTTCAATTGCTTGGTATGATCGCTAAGGGCGATGTGGCCCAAGCGGCCACCACGCTTGCGGCGCTTGCGTCTTTTGGTCAATCCGATAAAGCAGCTGCCAGTTTAGCCGCCCTGATAAACGGAGGAAAGGGTGCCGAGGCAACGGCGCTGTTAACGGTCATGATGGGGCAAAATCAAGCGCCACAAGCCGCAATGATAATGGCGTCTATGGTGAACACGGGGCACGTAAATCAGGCTGCTCAAATGCTTACCGGTATGAGTCAAAATGGAAATCTAGCCCAGGCATCCCAGTTAATCTCTGCCATGTTGGCACAGGGGAATGCAAAAGAGGTGGGTTTGGTGTTTAACGCCATGGTCAATCAAGGTCAGGTCAAAGAACTGGCAAACCTGGTGCAGTTTATGGTCAATAACGGCCAGATGGCAGACGTGGCCCTCGCTGTGGCCAGTATGAATGTGGGGGCAGCCGTCCAATTGTTTTCAACCCTTCCCCCTCAAACAGGCGCTCAAATAATGGCGCAAATGGTCGCCCAGGGCAGCACCGCTCAGGCCGCACAAATTTTAACGCAACTACCCACGCAACACGCAGCACAGCTGGTTTCGGCCATGGTGCAACAGGGTAACGCACAGCAAGCGGCCATGATTATGGGGCAGATGGTCGCTCAGGGCAGTACCGCACAAGCAGCCAATATATTAGCAGCAATGCCACCCAAAGATGCCGCTGCAGTTCTGTTTCAAATGGCATCATCAGACCCAAAAGCAATGTTGAGTATTTTGGTAACAATGGCCCAAAATAGCCCTAAGCAAGCCCTGGCAGTATTGGAATTACTACTGACAATGGATCTTCCAAAAGGTTTAAAGCAGCAACTGCAGACCATTTTAAATGCGATAAAAGAAGGTAAGATTAGCGAACTAGACTTGGCCAAAATGCTAGACGAACTAGACCCTGCGCTTCTTGCTGCGATTGCAGCGGCCATGTCAGATGAAGAAGAAAACATGAAGCTCGAACGCAAACTAAACGCCAAAAAGGCAAAAGAAGACGCCGAAAAAGAGGGGGATGGCGGAGAGGCAATGCTACAGTCGTTGCAGCAGTTTGACGAAAAATTAGCAATGGCCTACGCGTTCGGGCTTAAGAAACGCAAAGAACGCGAATCAAAAGAAAAGCGTGAGTCGAAAGCCCGTCAGCGGAATCTTGTGGCGGTAGACTAGTAAATAGAAGTAAATGATAGTTGTGATGTACCGCAGAATTAGTACCCCCACTCAACCGTTTTTTCCAAATATGTCGATGGTGTTAGTTGGTTCGCTTGCAGGCGGGGCAGAGCACACTTGTGGTCAGTCCAATTGAAACGGTGCGAGTGGCAATGCAGGCAAGATGTGGTAGCACGCCTCAGCACTCATTGATTCAAACGATGGGCGATATTTTGCAAAAAAGGGGGATGCGAGGATTTTGGCATGGAACAAACGTTAATCTCTTGGGCGCAACATTTACCCATGCCGGATATTTCTTTTCAATGGAAATGGTGCACAATGCCCTTCTAGTTAGGAGATTTGGTGACTGGAAGGCAAGTCTACTTGCTGGAGCGGCAGGACAGGTTGTGCATGATTTTGGAATGTTACCGTTAGGAGCATTGGCCACTCGAATGCGTCTGCTAGGTACCAGCCAGTTCGCAAAAGCATTACCCGAAGAAGGCGTAAGAGGGCTTTATAATGCATTTTTTCCTAATTTGGTGTTAAGAGTGCCACAGGCGGCTGTTGCTTATGCCCTAGAACAAAAGTTTGAATCAAAATTCAAAACTGTTCTCGGAGGCGAATATATGGCTGCAGGCGTGGGAGGAGCCGTTTCCGGTGTGGTATTTTCTCCGTGGCAACGACTGCTGTGTTTAGTGCAATCCAGGGGTTGCGTATTGAGACCGGTACCGTCCATTCCAACAGTAGAACCAATTCCCATAAGCATAAGTTCAGCGTTTCGCCAGACATTGCGTACCGAAGGGGTTCGAGGATTTTACCGAGGAACGCTTCCTTGTGCCTTCGCCTACACTGTTTCAGCGACAGTCGGACTAGGAACATACAGAGCATTACGAAATAGTGGCTGGTTCAATTCAGAAACGAATCAATGCTCCTGATTGTATTCCACTAACTCCATACGTGCAAATTTTGAGGTTGTGTTGATATTAATCGGAAACGCTATAACATTCCAGTCAATTGCTTGGTGTGCATGCAATGCGCCGGTGCCGTCGCAATACCAACCACTGTGTCGTATACGGCACTTGCTACCGCATCAGCGCATTGAGTTAGCGCATCCAAACACCCTCGATCATTCTCAGATTGCCATTCAAATTGGTTAGAAGCGATTCTTTTGTACATAGCATGTCTCCAGTTCTATTTAAAAATTAGATTGTTAGGCACACAATATGCACAATGTTAATAAATGATTCAAATAATCAAAAAGGCATCGTCGCAATAGTGGCCAAAATACTAATGCCCAACCGTTCATCAAATTAAAATTACAAACCACTCCGCTAAATATAAGGTTAACGGTTGACTGGTGGGCATGCCTAGACTACACTATTTCTCTACATAACGTGCGCCCGTAGCTCAGCTGGATAGAGCGTTTGACTACGGATCAGAAGGCCGGGAGTTCGAATCTCTCCGGGCGCACCATCTTCTAAATCGGTGTTTTGGGGTTAAATGTCACCTTTTCGCACAGACCAAATAAACCCATCAAACCAGAAGTGCATGGTGGCAATAGTCGCAAGGATGCTAATGCCCAGTCTACCTGCAGAGTAGGGGGGTACAACATACAATACCCAAAGTCCAAAAAGAAGCGCAATCAATAGAAATACCCCAATGGCCATGTATTGACCATAGCTAAATTTTTGAAAATGAAACAATTCTGTCATGTGTCGTTTTTCTGCCCAAATCATAATGCCAAAATATTGCCAGGCATGAAAAAAATTCATGATGATATAGGCCATTCCGAATGTGTTAAATCCCCATGCCAACACGCTAACGAGGGCTGTTAAGCTAAACAGTAATACTTTTTGCCATGGCACCACATATCCCTGTTTAATATAGCCAGCATAACGCAGTACATATGCCACAATATACGCCAGTATCACCAAAGATGAAATGCGACTAATAATGCCCAATTTACCCGAAACAAAATAGGGGATGTTGGTAAAGAATACGGACCCGACTGCGTGAAAGTTCGCAAATTTACTCACATGATCCATAAACATCACGCCGGCAAGAAGTACACCAAAATAACTAACTAAGGCCAGTCCAAAATCCCACCGTCTGCCCAATTCTTTTGGATTTCCATATTCCCGATCATATAATCTGCCAATGCCAAATGTTTGCAGTGAAGAATGGTACACATCCCACCACGTGTTTAATACCAGCAGTGACACTAGAAACCACTTCGATAGCATACAGCCAGCTAATACCAGAATGGGAATAAAAATTAATCGTCGGCGATAGGCCTTGAAAATTGTTTTGTTAAAATAGGCTCTAAAAACCACAATGAACAAGTGAGATTGTGTCATAAAAATCATCACCCACATTTCCCAAAAAAGTGATTGGCCACTAGGCGTTTGTATAACAGGGTTGGGAACTATGCCCCAAAACACACAAAATGCGATTGCAAATCCAATGGCAGGTGCCCCCCCAAAAGAATAGTGCATCAAAGAGACCTGAATGAAGGTGGCGTTGTGTTACTGCGCGATTATAATGCATCACAGAATAGAATAGTACGTGCTATCGCCTGCATCTGCTTATCGGCACGATTCACATACACCATAAAGATTAAAGTCATGGGCTTCCACTGTAAATTTGGGAGAAGGAAGTAATTGTGTTAAATCAATTTTTTGCGTATGTACGTGGCAGGAGCCCAAGCAGAACACCGTGTCGCATTTTGTGCAATAAAAATGATGGTGATGGGGTCTTTTTTGCCTAAGCTCATAATACGAGATGCCATTCTTAAGCGTAATTGATAGTGCGTCTGTTGTTGAAACCAACTTTTCAAGCAAGCGGTACAGTGTGGTCTTATTGGGTCGGATGCCAATGGTCTCCAATTTATCCATCAATTGTGAGACGCTAATTGCATTTTGTGTGTGCTGAAGAATTTCCAATACCTTTTCAAGAACAATAGTTTTGCGTTGAATGGTCATGCCAAGAGTGTATCTCAAATCCCCAGAAGAGAAAAGACATATGGAAAAATATAAATGCAAATTAAGTGCAAATGCAAATGAGTTGCAATTAAAATTAAAATAGGTTAAATTTTATGAATGGCAACAGAAGCAGTAAGACATAAATCGCTAATAGAGTCTCATAGTGCACACCAACTACCAAACGGAGGTGTACATCGACGAACACATCAACTGCCACACTCATGCAAGCATAAGCATGGCAGTGCATGTAACCACAATCATGCCACTCCCGGATTGCTTCCTAGATTAGAAAGAGTATCCTTATGTAATCAACATACGCAACAACGCAATGTCTTTTTACGAGAATCGCAAGAGTTACCGTGTTCAACACATGGCCATGTCACCTCCCATGTTGTCCCATTGCCTTCAATAGGTACACTTCTTTTTACAATTAAGGAGCAACAGCACGGCAACCATAGTCACTATTCACTGGTACAACAAAATACAATCCAATCCATGTTAAATCCGGAAGACGAAGGATGTCCTTGCTGCAACGCAGGGTTAGACTTTGACGAATTCGCTGCTGCCATAAAGATCATGATGCAAAGCGATAATAAAGAAGAGGCGCTCACCCATTTAGCCGATTTTAATGACGGTGGGCATTGGGGGATCTTTTTTGGGGTTTCTTTACCCTTTGCATTGATTGGTTTAACAGCCGCCTATCGTAACATAAAAGGATCATGGAGTAACCGGAAAAAACTAGCTGAGTTAGTAAGCGCAATCGGAAAAGACCTCGAGCGAGCAAAAGACAGTGCCAGCAGTGCCGATGAGACTCAAAAGCCCGAGTACGAGAAACTAATCAATAATCTAACTGCATTTCAAAATACACTGAAATATTCTAAATTCGATGCCAACTTTAACTTAATTGTACCAGGAATCATAAATGGGGCGGCCTCCAGCATGGTCTTCGCATCGGGTGCGTGGCACCAGCCGTTCGCTTTACCTCTAATAGCGGCGTACGCACTCGGGCAAACAGGCCGAAATATATTTGATTTTGCGCGAGTAGCCAATCGCCATATTTGTATTGAGGATGTGGTGGAGAGCCAACAAACACCCACTGACGAACCAGTGCAAACAGGGGTAGATAAATTAAATCAAATAGCCCATTCTCAGCGCCTATTTTACGGGGCAAACGCCGCAAGCTTTGCCATCTTTACCGCGGGCGCACTACTCACATTTGTGTCGATTCCAGCCCTGGCTGTTGGAGTGGGGGCCGCAGGTTTGCCAGTGGGGTTGGCTATGTTGGGATACGGGGCACTAAGTACGGGTATTATGAACAATATTTGGCCACGAAAATTTAAGCCACGAAACGGGGATTTAGGTGTTAATGCAGATCGAAAAAAAATGACGTTACAGTCCTGTGTAGAACAAATTGGCATCAGGCGTCAACAAAAGAGGGCGATTAAAGACGCCTTTAAAACAGTGGCGTTGCCATGCAGAAAGAACCGATTCTGGCGAAGTTGGAAACGGTTTTGGTATTCTGCGCTAACGGCGATGCCATTTGGCGCGAATCGCGGAGAACGGGCATTGCATCGCAACAATCGGATAGTCTTTGATGACAACAAGGTGCGCATACTCGGCAATGTGCCCGCGCTACTTTCCAAAATTCATAGAATGCAACAAATACGCACAGAATCTAGTTCCGACTTGCCAATCGATTTGAAAGACCAGTTGCCGCTACTCAATGATCTTGGCATATTAGATAACGTACTAAATTTATGGCTTTCCGAGTTTCGAGAAGGCAGTTCGCCAGAGGCGTGCGGAGAAGGTGCTTGCTCCCACGGTACCCACGAACACGCCGACGAACCCCATATGCCTGATAACGATTTTGCACCGAAAGCCTGTTCCAATGGAGTGGGGCACCCAGAAACTTTATGGGATCGCATTCGACCAATTCAGATTTTTAGCCGGCCAGAGTCCTCTGAGTTTACGCACGAAAGCACCGTGCATCTACATCCGGAAAAATGCAGCGAACTTACAGAATCTGACCAAAAAACCCTAAAAGATGCGATTGCCTTTTACATGCAATTTTCCTTTGAAGAGAAGCTGCGTTACGAGCAGTACGGCCTAAACAACTTTTTTTGGCAACTGCGTAAGGCAGAAAAGGCAGCCGCAAAAAATGCGGTGACTGAACAGAGACAACGGCGTATTCGCCGAAACCAAGTGGGCATCGCATAGCAAACTACCTAAAATAATCGTTATCAAAACGCCCTGCACGTTCAAATTCTTTATATAATGGGTGCACAACATAGTTGCCAATATTGGGTACGCCAGATCCATGGTAGTAACCCATATTATGCATAATCTCATGGAAAAGGGTTCCCGCTCGGTAGGCACTAACGTTTACTTGTCCATATTCAACAGGGAACCCAATCCAGTTGCCACCAATCGATCCAAGCCCTGCCATCGCTGCTTGTCCCGCAGCAGCGCGTTCTTGGTTAGAAAATTTCCCGAAATTCAATTTGCGATTTTCATTACGAATATCGGATATGACGACGTTTGGTTCAATCTGTAATGGTCTGCCCATGTCAGGGTTTGCCTGAGAGTGTTCGTAATGCGCATTTACAGAGGCCACAAATTCATCACTCGCAATAATGATTTTTAGGCGACGCAGCATTTCATTAATAGCGGCCTGTTCATTTTCTGAGTAGCCACCATATACATCGTAAAACTTTACCACAGTCCATTCTAGGTTAGGCAGTGTTTGTGCAGTGGTTTGCGGTGTTTCCGGTTCATCAGGATCATCAGGAATAGTAGGTGTTGGCACCACAGGATCATTTTGGCCAGCGGGTGGTTCGGTTACCGTATCATCATCAACGCTGGTTTCCACCGAAGATGGTGTTGGTGCGTCATTTTGTTCAATCAGATTGCCACAGCCCGTAAGTCCTATAGTGCAACATAGTAGTAATAAAAGGTATTTCATAAAACCGCCCCCTAACAGTTAATAGTATTAAACTATCGTATTGCAGCGCATGCAGATTTCAAAAAAATTAAAATGCGTAGTTAAACATCGCAAAAAATTCCCGTGAATCATCCGAAGACGCTGTTTCGAAACGAAACCCAGCATCTGATTTTGGGAACTTAAAAAATAGTCCGTAGCCTCGCCCAACATGCAATTTATCAACGCGAAGTTCATCAGATGTGCGCCCAGCATCCAAAAAGACATGCCCTTTTATGAATCTCCAAATAGGAAACCGGTATTCCACCTGGAAGGTGCTTAACGCATGGCCAGTATAACGATTTGGTAATGAGCCTCGCATCACAGTCGGATTGCCTACTGAAAAATCATGCATAAAACTGGGGGAATTGCCGGTTATTTGCCCAAGAAACACCCGAGTAGCAAGTACCTGTGAGTGCGAAAAAGTGAAGTAACGCCTGGCATCAAGTTCCCATTTAATAAGTTCGGGATTGTCACGATACGACCCACTTGTTGGAAAATAAGAGACACTGGCATCATGCAAGTTGCCCGTTGACGCATTAATTGCGCGGTCTCTAGAATCATATCGATATTGCAGGGTAGCGCCTAAGTCAAATTCATCCCGTTCCACTGATATGACATTTTCTGCGCGATTTTCCTCTCTAAACCGATACACAGGACCCGCCGCGATACTGTGGTGCTTTTTAAAGGAATGGCGTCCCAGTAGGTGCCAACGCCCGTTATGCACAAATATCTTGTCGATTTCTGAGGCAGGCGTATGATTTCCCAACCCATAAAACGCTTCCTCCCAATAGCTATACGCAGCAAAGGCTTCCATAGTGAGCCAATCATAAACCGGAATTTGGTTCATTTTCATAAACGTGAAATAGCCAATATCCGTATTCATCATGAATAGCTCTCTAGACGGGGCGGAAGGAGTGGACGCCATCACATTATAGGCGCCATATATAAGACCAATTTCGCTGGTATATCCCAAGACAGGGTATACATTAGCAGGTATATGAATGGTCTGTTTTGCACTGTCAACTAATGCGTTATTTGTTCCGCCACTATACTCGTCGCCCTCAGCCGCTGCATGGGCCGAGGTGACGAATAAAAGAATCCCCCACGTTCCTATCAGTAATAATTTTAGAAAGCGTACTGCCATCCAATTGTGTACCAATGGTTAGTTTCAAGTTGAGGGCCATTTAGATATTGATAAACAGGAATCCCTGCCTCTGCCGCTAAGCGATGCCCAGACAGCATTCCCTTTGTAAATAAATAGTTAGCACCAAATGAAATGTCCATGCGCTGTCCACCTTGCAGGTTTGGGTCTTGTGCAGGCGAGATAAATGTTGTGATCTCTTCATCTACTCCAATGATGCTCTCAACACTCAAATATGTAACGCGAATTGAACCGCTTAAATTATCGGTGAGATCATTGGCTAGCCAACCCGTTGCTTTGTACTGGTTGCCCAATCGGTAGTCGCGTTGGTTGTAGCCTGAACGAAGTACCGCGCTAAATTGAGATCCCCACGTTTGGCGCGGGTTCGGTAGCG
>JAQBTH010000014.1 GCA_027623425.1 bacterium
GCCTCCCCCTCTCACTTCGCTACGCTCGCTAATTTAACTACACGCTATACGAACCGGTGTCTGCTGATACACTTAATCCTGGTGCGCGTTGGGATTTTTCGAAGGCCTGGGTCCATTCCACAACTTCTACTAGACGGCCAAAGTAACCGACGAATTGTTCTTTAAGCGTCATACCTGTCATAGCCTGTTTTGCACGACGTAAATGCCCCACGATCGATACGTCTTCTTTTGGCATTACCTTGAAGGCCAAACTCTCTGCTTTAATGCCTATCTCTGGGAAGTTGCCTTCTGGGTACAAAGTGTCGCGAATGTCTTGGACTAACCTAGGGTGTGGATGGGCCTCTACAATTGAGAGGAAATAGTCTTCGCGGTATGGCATAGTATGGTCAATTCCGGCGCGTATTACCTCTCCGATTGGTTGATCTAATTCACGATCTAAGATTAACTGCGTGCCACCGTCGATTCGTGTAATACGATAGGATTGATCGTTAATAACAATGCCTTTTCCAACAGAAATATGGCGCAATTGTTCCATATTCTGAGGATCAATCGTAACGGTATTTAACGGATCACCAGGCCCCTGGGCGACTAAATCGATATGAGCCGCACCACGTGCAAAAGCGTCTTGAGAAATGGCGTTTTGCATCACTGGCGCCAAGCGGCCCAAGCGCGCGACAACCTCATTTTCGGTTAACCCATTTGCAATTTTTGCCTCTAGTTTGGCGACCGCACTAATCAGTCGTTTACGTTCAGATTCGGTTTCAAGGGTGCCAATGCGTTGAAGCGCACGCGAACTAATATCGTCATATCCTTGTCCACGTAGGAAGCGTTGAAAGTTCTGGGTTCCCATTACGTTTTCAAAGGTTAGCAGCATCACAATAAAATCCGTTTCACTTACTTTATGGGCGTAAGGAGTGGCACTAAATGGATTAACGGCATCTACCATTTTAAGTTCGACATGTTGCGGATTTTTCATGGGGCGTGTGTCTTTTTTTAGGCGCGCCGCATCGTAAGCATCGAACCAGTCATCAACCACCGAGGTTATTGGACGGGGTTTCTGACTATGGGGATCCATCATCATGCATGACAGTGCGCGTGCTTTGTCGTCCTCTGACAGACGCTTAATGGTGACTGCGGCATTAAAATCGCTATTTAACGATGGGGTAACAGGCCGGTTGGACACCTCGATAATATCGGCCATGAATTTAAGGCGTTCGGCCTGTAAGTCCGCTTCATTTTCGGACAGATAGTTAGAGCCTCCTATAAAGTGAGAATGTGATAACCGTTCATTTATCATCAACATCATATCGCGGAAATATTCCATGCCGCGGCCCTTTTCTTTTGTTTCTTCCACTTCCGATGCGCGCTTAATCATGTGAATTAAGTGGCGGGGATGGCGCTGTACCATGTAGCGTGTGTAGTGGGTTTTTAATTTAAAACGTTCGATTTTCGTATACGCTGAACTCGGAACATCCGGTTGGGTTAAAAGGGGCATTAGAAAGCGGTAAGCATGGTCGTTACGCGCTTCGAATTCTGGGCGCGGAATTTGATCTTCTTGCAACCCATCCTCAAGTTCAGTTAGGCGGCGCTGCAACTCTGTTAATCCTTCGTCGTGCTCTCCGATGCCAAGTGGCCGTTCGTGTCGCACAATATCGCCGTATAACCCGCCCGATGTTTTTTGGGATTTTGGACGTGCGTCATAGGCTTCGAACGCGGCTGTTTCTTCGTCTACCCATTTTAAAATATTATCTGTGACGATATCCAAATGGTATTTACCCTTTGAAAAATCGTGATGACCAATGTCAGGGCGATTTAGATACTCACCAGATACGTTGTGGTGCAAGGTGGGGTAACGGTACATATACTGGCGAATTACTTTTTGCCACATGCCATTAAAGGCCGGTGATACCACAACCGTTGGATTGCGAAGTGATAGCAGCTGTATGCCGCCTACTTCATCCAAGAAGCGGGCCATACGTGGTACTTGCCCAAAGGTTTCTGTAATGTGGTAAATGGCCTTAGTCGCAAACACATTCATTTGGTGTTCAGACATGCTACCGCGTAGTTTTTCCTTGTGATACGTCAGCACGTAACGGTCTACATCGCGCTCAATGGCTTCTTTTTCTTTCACCTGCGTTATGATGGTACGAATGGCTTTATCATACTGGCGCAGATGATGGGGCAAGTTCAGTGTAATTTGAATTTGTGGGTTAAAACGGTCTAGCACTTTGCCTTTATCATCGAGTAATAACTGTTCTTTTAAGGCCGCCACGATTTGTCTGGCATCTGGTTCAGAAACACCTGGTATTCCGGCTAGAAAATGGCGGTAATTTACTGTTGATTCACCACGCTGTAAATAATCTTTGACCATTGCTAGCACGCCATCGAGTTGCTGATTCTTCATTGCGACAATGAGAAAATCATTCATACTCTGATCGTCGAGCGACATACTGGCAAGCACCTTATGTTTTAAGGTGCTGTTTTTGTCGAGCATGCCTAAAACAGCAAAACCGGTTTCTGGTTTTCGCTTGATTAACCGGGCAATCATTCGCACCTTTAAGAAGTCTGATAAATGGTAACCTTCTAGATGGGTTTTAGATTCTAACACGCCTTTTATATGTTTTAATGCGTGTGCTTGCGCCACGGCGCTTGGGAATAATTCAGGCGGAAAGATGCCGGCCATATTCTCTGGATCTATACCGCGAACCAATCGCCCTTCATGGTCTAATACGCCCGACACTTTCAAGTTTAACCAAATATCGGTGGCAGAAATTGCCAACGGCGGATTGGTGTCAAAGTCGCTCAATTGTACTACTGGATCGTCTATCATGCGACGCACCAACGTGGCCGCCGGATCAATGGTACTTCCCGCATCGACACTCTCTGTTAGCGGGCGATTTAATGTAACGCGATTACCTCTAATTTCAACAATGCGGTATGCCCCATTTAATTGACGCGATAGGCTGATCCAATTACCTGGCTCTAATCCTTCTGCAGTGGCAAGAGTCAGAGTGACATCTCCACGTTTAGCAGATTGGGTAATTTGGATTTTTGAAATCGTCTCATCGGTTAAGCGGCGCATGACACTTTCTTCGACCCGATGGGAAAACGAGAATCTTTGGGCTTTTTCAAACTCTTGGGTAAGTGTCATAGCATCGGCTAAATTGCCGTTACGTACACTTACTAATTGAATTAACTCGTCAAATTGCTGGTCACCCAATTGCATTTGAAGCCCAACAAGTGTTTTCTGATCGGCGGAAAGCCCTGAAAATTCTTTGGTTCCAACATCGCTTGGTAAGGCAATATTCACATGGGTCATTAGGCGCGCAAGTGGCTGTAAAAGATGGCGGTCTTTTGGAAATTGGCCTCTTGTATTTGTTATTTGTGTAAGGGCGGCTTTAGCAAATGCCTTAACCGATGGCAGACCTAATTCACTTTCATGATTCGGAAATCGAATTGCTATATCGGCAATTAATGCTAACTTTGGAAGTAAGGATCGTATTTGACCTATTGGGTTTACTTTTTGTGAATTCCCAGCCGATAACTTGCCCTGTACCGCCGACATAATCATGCCGCACAGAATGCCATGGTGAGCGGATGGCACTTCTTGGAATAATTGATCTAAGCGCTTCGCAAATCGGTCTAAATCTTGTTCCACAACAGCGCTATTTAAGCCTAGCTGATGATTTGCATCTGATATCCCCCCTGCGATTAACTCCTCTGCATATCCCTGCAAGATCACAAGGTTTTCCATGCCGTGAATGACGCCATTATTTGAAGTTTGGTCGGATGAAAGCACATCGTGTACCGCCCGTTGCACGTCTGGTCCACTTACGGCTTCTAAATCTCGGATCGTGCGCATCACGCGTTCACGGTTCTCTTTAGTGTAATGGCCCAAATTGCCGACGACCGCTTCTAATGTGCCTTGAAGGTCCATTGATAGTCGGTTAATTTCATCTTGAATGAAGGGAAATGTGGCCAATTCGCCGGTTTGTATGGAATGCACAAAATTGGACACCGCTTGTAGGTGACCAAGACGTGTCAGTGCGTCTTCTGGGGTGCCCAATCCAGGTACGTTGCCATGGGCTGCTGCGCGGTAAAACGCGATGGTTGCCATGGCAAACTGCTGGGCTTCGATGA
Source organism: bacterium (assembly GCA_027623425.1). Taxonomy (GTDB): domain Bacteria; phylum Margulisbacteria; class Marinamargulisbacteria; order UBA817; family JAQBTH01; genus JAQBTH01. The sequence continues at coordinate 4,141 of JAQBTH010000014.1, forward strand.
GGTCTTGCTTTGCCAGTTCATTAATCGTGGTGGCCAATCCGTTATGTCCCCACCGATCTTGGGTGGTATGGGCTCTACCTTGCGCGTCTACCCAGGATGCCACTTTGACTTGGGCATGTTGGTCAAAGCTATTCGTGAATGCGCCCATTACTGAAATTTGCCCAGATGACTCATCGACCATCATGGCTTGCTTGCTTTCTTTTATAAGTCGGCCATTTACCCGAGATTCAACTTGGATCGTGTCGCCATTTTTAATATTGCGTGCCGATGCAGAATCAACGATAAGCGTTGTCATACCCAACGGATTGGCGTTTCCAGCAGTAATGGGTTGTTGAAGCGACATGGGCCGACCGTTTAAAAGGGCCATTAAACGCCCCTCTGCAACAGCCACGCCCATTTGATCTCGGATGGTTTCAAGATTGTTTATCACACTTTGTTTGGATGAAAGGTGGCCTTGATGTTCCGTGACGTGGGTTTCACTGATGGTTTGTAAGTCTTTACGTGCAAGGCTGTTTAGTTGCTGCTCCATGGTGCGCGCTAAACGGTGATAGGCTGGTAATTTTAAGCCGAGTTGGTGATGGGACATGGCTGGGCCATCTGCTGTGGGAATATACCCATCACCTAGACGAAAACGATTTAAACTGCTGAACCGTTGCAAATCATCGGCAATGCGTTCTACTTGTGCTTTTAGCACTGGGAAGGCGTCTGCTGAATCGCCGCTTTCAAGCGCAACATCAACCGGTGTTGGAAACCCTGATAAACGAATCAATTCGCGATGCTCTTGGTCAGTAAATAGCGGATCGATGCCATCGATTTGAGCGGCAAGCGTGTCGAGCGCATCGCTTAAACTTTGTGGGTTATGGCTTGCTAAACTACTAATCGCATTTGAATACCCAATTTTTTGCGCGATGGTATAGGCTCGTACTGCTAACATCGCACGTATGGCATTGGCATAGGGGCGATTTGCTTCTGGTATGTCGTTGATGTCTTTTTGTAATTGGCGTGACATGGTTAGTAGTAAGCGTGCAGTGTCTGATGTGGCAGAAAAATGATTGATATTTAGATAGTCCACAAATTGCGCTATTTCATTCTCGTTTTTAGTAAACAACATCGGAAAGCGTTGGCGTGCAGTAAGCTTATCTTGGAACTCAGTATGTGCATCGTGGAGCAAGGTGGCTTGTTGCAGGGCAAACGTGGCGCGCACCGTATTGTTATCTGTGGCTGAAAACAGAGAAACAGTATCGCCATTTAGAAGTGTGATTAACTGTGTTTGTATATGTTTTAACACCATTGGGTCATGGGCATTTTCGAATGCGTAGTTGCGAATGGTGTTCCATAATTCTATTTCGTTGGTACTATTTACGGCGTCTAATGCCGCTGGGCGAATGCCGATGGTCATTGCTAAAATACGAATTTTTTGTGCGTTTGGCACCATCGCCCATGCCTCTCGGGTTTTGTTGCGACGCCATTGCACTGACAAGGAATTTAATATGCCCATGCGTAAGGCTGATGACCTGATATGGTAAAAATGGCGTGATAAAAAGTCTGCGTTTCGCAACGTGAATTGGCCTAAGAATAGCCCTGTCATTGTGCCACGCTGGGTGGCATCTGGTAACTTATTTAGGCTGTCATATAACCGTTCTAACGCATCAATATTTACAATTTTAGGCGAAAACACCTGGGAGAGTAACCATACATCCGATTCATTATTCATGTTGAATCGACTTAAAATGTCGACTCTATGTTCATCGGAAATGGACTGCGCGCCAAGGAATTGCAATGCCCCTGCTGGGTTATCCAAAATAGTTTGGCGCATTAATCGCATAAAGACCTCTTCATTTGGCGCATGTTCAAATGCATAATTAAGCACCGCTTTAACGGCAGCTGGGCCAATGGCGCTAATTAAAGTGGGCATGCGTTTCTCTTCGGGTAAGCGGAGTTGCTGAGCCACTTCGCGTAGCGCAATAACGGATACGCGCTCGGCTAGTCTGGACTGCCACTCTGCTGGAATTTGGTCGTGTGGTAAGAGTGCCACATCAAGCGCCTGGGGCCGCATGCGAATCACTTCGCGAATCCATAATTCTTTATAGGGCCCATCTGTGCGACTGGCTGCGGCTAGAAAACGCCCCAGATCGCTGGCTTTTGCGTATTTGATTATGCGGTGCCGCGAACGGTCTGATATGCCACCTAAGGGATCTGCCCCCTCTGGAAGTTGAGATATTGCCGTTGCGTACAATGCGGCCCACTGGCTATCAGCAAAACCGGATTGATCCATACTAATCATTGCATCGAACACGTTTTGCATTTCGGGAATAAAGGCAATATCGGCCACCCAAGTCTCGTGGCTTAATGTGGTTGCATCTTTTGTTTCTGCTAAACTATTTAACCCTTGCACCAATTCGGTTGGATTGCGTTTCATAAGTTGGTTGAGTGTTTGAATGGCGACGTTTCTGTCTGGGCTATTGGCGTGTAATAAGGGGGCTAAATCCCGAACAAGCAGGGCCTTTTTCTGAACACTAAATTGCCCCCAGAACGTGTCTTGATCTTCGGTAGGAATGGATTGGATCAGCCGAATCACAGTGGGTATTACGGCCGTGACTTGATTGTCTTTTCGGCGTGCAAGATGGGAATTAATAAGCGCGCCTGCTACGGTGCGTTTCACGCGATTTAAATGGGTGTCTTGTGTGGTCGGCAATGCGTAAATGGCCTGTTCAAGTTTGTTTAGTTGGCGCGGTGCATTCAGCAATTCTGCTTGGTTGTGCCTTCCAATTTGAATAAAGGCATTGCCTAATTGACCACCATTCATTTCTTGGCCTAATGCCGCTAGTTTTGTCAAAACCACATGGTGAGACAAATGGGACTCTTGTAATTCTGATTGCAGGGACGTGAGGCCAGAATCCAAAATAATGGAGGTTTCATCAAACCCTCGTAAGTGGGCCACTCCACCGGGCAATTGTCTAATTTGAGATATGATGCGCGATAATCGTTTCATTTGACTATCAAATGGGCCAATCGCGGCCATGTGGTTGGAAATCGCGCTGACTAAAGCAGGGATTTTGAGATCGCTATTTAATTTTTCCAGAACATCTTTGGAGACATGTGGCGCCACAAACAAGATCGATAAGGCGTCTTGAACCGTAAGAGCAGGATTTTTTATGATGATACTATTTGTTAACCCTGCGGCCACGTCTTGCATAAGGTCGTAGCGGCGGCCTCCAATATTGGCCGTCAAATTTCGAATGAGCTGAGCCGCTTCTAAGGTTTTGGCTAAGCGCACTGGTAGAGAACTGGTTTGGTCTTTGGCTTCCTGTGCCAGATGAATGGCTTGAGTTTGATCTTGGCTTTCCTCGAGCGACTCTGCAATGGTTTGCATGTTCGTGAGAATGGGGTTTAATACCGCAATGTGGGCTAATCGTCCGATGGCAGGTGGGTTAGATGCAAGAGCGCGAAGATTGTCCATTGCAACAGTGATGGCGCGTTCATCGCCAAAGATACGTAGTGCCATCAGCTGCTGTGTGACGGTTTGGGCATCTTTAACTGTTTGCGCGCGCTCGTGAGGTGGCGCATCTGCCGTTAAGGAAATGGCACTTCTAATGACGTCTAAGTCGGTTTTTAATTGGTGAATTTTTAATTTTTCTTGGGCATCTGGTGTGTCTTCGGTACGCACATCCAGTAGGTGTCGTGGCATGACGGCTAAGGCACGTTCATACATACCCGCTTCAGTTGCGCTGCCTTTGGTAAGACTGGCTAATAATTTTGGTTTTAAAGGATGCACAACTTGGCGTAATGCCGACTCTTCTAATTGAGGATGACGGGAGATGATGGCTTCAAATATTTTGGCTTTTACTAAACCGGATTCTTCGGGGTTTAAGCTGCCAATGACGATTTGGCTTTCAAATAATTCGGCGATTTTTCCGAGTATGTCCACTTGCTTGTCGCGATGGGGTATCATACCAAAGGTTTCCATTAGGCTATTAAATTCGTCCATATTGCCTGTTATGTCAGTAAATAAACGTACCAGAATGGTGGCAGACACTTCGGAATCCAACCACTTTAATACTTGAGCGAATGCTTGTTTGGATGCCATGGCTTGGATATCTGCAAATGCGCTAGACACGGGCTGCCATACATCCTCTAGCCACTCAGGGATTTCGTCTGCTGGCAACTGTTCAGAGAACGCCTCCGTAACATACCCTAACCGATCGATAAATCCAGCTTGGCGCAGTTGTTCCATCAGGCCAGCAGCCTCTTGAAGTGATAAACCCATTACCGTCGCTAAATAGTCTAAGGTGACGCGGGATAGCGTGGTGGAGCCTACTTTTCTTAATAAGCGTGTTGCGATATTTTCCATGAATGGCTCTGCCATTTCGGCTGTCATTCCTGGTGGTACAAACGGGTTACCCGAATAGATGCCCTGAATAAATTGCGCTAATTTTACCTGCCGTGCGGCGCTGTGGGTCATCGCCTCTACTTCATGTATGCCTTTCGCGTTTTGTCGGATAAACACATCTAGTTCCGAGTGGTCTAATTCCTTCGTCATACCCCCTCTTGCAGGGTGCAATAATTTTGCTACTAATTTGCCCGTATTGTTACGTTCCACCTGAGTAATGACAGCATCTAAACCCAGCTCTTCTAATAAACTGCGGGATAATTCGGTGTTGGCTAAGTAATCGCGATCGCCATCTTCAAGTATGGCATTATCAAAGCGACCACCTAATTGTTTGCTTAGTAATTTAATATCAATTGCCCGCATGGCAACTTTTAATAAGTTGGCCACATAGAGTGAGGCAAATGGATTTTTCCCTTTCATGGTTTCCATGCGATTGATTAACCACGCAACGGCTTGGTGCCGCACTTCACGGGATTGGACTGGATTGTGCTCGTCATAGGCCAACATATTATCCATCTCTTGGAATACTGATGAGTTTACTGATGTTGTGAACATGTCTAATACTTGGGTAAGATTGGTGGCCATTTCGTTTGGCACTCCCGCAATTACGTTACTGATATACACATCGAATTGCTTGGAAAAACGCTCTTTTAAGTCTGGCTCATTGATCATAGGAAGCAATTGCTCTTTGACGGTTTCGGCGCGGGCTTTGAATGCAGTAACGTCGGCTTCCTGTTGAAAATCATAATCTAGGAAACCCAATTGCCAAACGGACTCTAAAATCTGTTGATGATCTGCTGTAAGATGGGCTGCGTGCTGTTGTATGGATTCAGGCAATGCCAAACGATTCAGTTGCCCATCAAGACCACCATTTATTATGGCTTGAATCTCGTCTCTAAACGCACCTGTGATTGCCTCGCGTTGGGTGGTGTTTAAACCCGTGGCATGCGCCGGTAATAGACTCAACAAGATTTGGCGCATCTGGTTACGAACTGTTTGCATCGAATGGGGGAAAGAGCCCGCATCAACGGCATCTAAATAGGTGATGACGCCCTTTATGGTTTGAATGCTGTGGCGAACATTATGCCTAACCGATGATGCTTTTTTATCCAGATTCAAATAATCTAAGTTGAGATGCAAAATTCCATTTTCCAGTTCGGAGAAGTTTTCGGCAAAGTTACGGGTATTCCAGTTTTGTCGCACGCGTTCTTCATGAAACTGGCCAATTTCACGGTTAAATAAATCGGGACTAATTTTTAATTCTTTGGCTAAAAGTTGCACCAATTTTTGCGTGTTGATATAAAGGCTACTATCGGGGTCTTGGTGGGCATTTTGTAATTCAGATAATAGTTTAAACACCTGCTGCCGGTTTGCATTGGCAATGATTTGAATTAATTTGGCCTGAACCGCGTTATTGGGCAGTCCTGCTGAATGAATATAAAAGTTTATTAAGCCTCGTAATTGGCGTTCAGCAGCAACCTTATCAGTGGTAAGTTCCATTGTTGCTAAGGATGCTTCTAACACTTTCCCCATTCGTTTTTCATAGTCGGGCGCGCCAAATGGGTTGTGCTTCCAGTCGCTAATATTGCGCTGAAACCGTTCCCACAAAGAAGCGGCAATGGATCGATTGGGTTTATCTTTAGCGAAATAGACTGATCGGTATAATTCAGCAAATCGGGAACTGGCTTGCTCATCAAATATCCATTTTTCAAATAACACTGCCATTTCGTGGTCGCGTGTCATGATGGCAAATGGATTCTCGCGTTTTGAGGATACGGGTTTGAAAGCATGAATCATATGTTTTAGCAAAACGGTTGTGCCATACGCACCTGCAATGTGATACAGACTTTGGTTGGTATTGGATGGGTTGTATAGCAATTCTAATAATTCCCGTGAATTGATCGTTCCGGTTTCCTTATCGCGGTATAAATCCATCAACATAATCATTTTGGATCGGGCGGAATCTTTGTTTGCCACTAATAAATGTGCGGCTACTTCTTGGAGCATGGCTTGATTCTGATCGTCCTTTGCATCATCGAGTAAGCGCGGGCGCAACATCTCTTCAAATAAACCAATGGTTTCGCGGGAATGTTCCTGGGATTGGCGGGACAAAAAGGCCAGTTGGTTGGCCATCGCAGAAAGACGATCTGTTCGCATGGCACCGCGTTTATCCCCATCTTTTTGATACAACACGTCGGCTAGGGATTTTAGTACCTTTTCTCTTGCCGCTGGCGCACTCGGATTTCGGCGTTCATTGATTAACATGGCTAACCCATAGGTGGACACGAAACTTGAAAAATTACCCGCAAGCGCCACAACATTTCCCCGGTGCGGCAAGATCATTTCTCGCCACGGGTGGAACGAATTGCGCTCAAAAAATTCATACATTGCTGTGTAGTGGGGGGTTGGTGGCAATATGCTATTGGCGATACCTGCCATCGTGCTTAAATTATCTTGCGCCTGGTTTAACATGACTAAAATTGAGGCACTTTGCTCGGGCCCTAATGTGTCATGGGCTTCCACCATTTGATTGATTTGGGCCATGGTATTAAAAAATGAAATGCGATTGGCGATATACCCTTGGTAGAACCGGTTTGTTTCGTCATCTTGCCCATGGGCCGTTAATTCTAAATAATCATCACGGTCACGATTTAAGTATCGGGCCAATTGCTTTTGCGTTCTGTCGATCACGTTCTCCGCTGTGCGCTGGTACGCCAGGACCGCTCTTGGTACACGCGCCGTCTGGTAGTAGGCCGTACTTGGGTAATACGATAAAGGGCGATCAAAGGCGTGCATGGCTGTGCGACCCATAAAAAACATACCCGAACCCCACGCATAGGCAGCGCCACCCACCCCTGTTGGTCTCTCGCGTTGACCAAATAAGGCCAGCACGTCTTTCACGCCTTCTGTCATTTCGTGTTCAGCTACGGTTTCGGATTCGGTTAACGATTTGATTGAGATGCGATGATTGATATTGGCGATCACATTGCCAGACTCGTTAACGGTGTGGCGCATAATATCGTATATTTTCTTCTGGGTTCTTAGAATAAGGGTTTGAATAAAGATGGAAATGGCCTGCTGATGTGAGTTTATTTTTTGCACAAGATCGGTGTCCATCTCAGTGCCACCCTTTTTCAATTTATTTAAATATAAAAGTCGCTCCATTTCGGTTGCTGACTGGAATGCGGGGTCGTTCATGGCCGCTTCTAAACGCGCACGCACTTCACGATCGCGCTTCTCTTCTAGTTCTTCAGAACGTATCACGTTTGCGACCAACCGGAAGATCTGATCTAAGTTTGAAAGTGCGTAAAGTGTGATTGCAGACGACCAACGCCCCGTACGCAATATGACGTTTCGCCCTACCCACCCTGTTGCCGTTTTAATGGGGCCAGAACCCACGCCCTCTCTTAAGGCGCTTTCTGCTTTGGTATGGGCTTGATTTGGCAATCCCATTCCTTTCATGCCCAATTGAGACCCATCCATTCGAATGCGACCGCCACGAAGTAAACTGTAAATATACGCCTGAACCTTTAGAATGAGTACGTGCAATACAAAACGGATCATCTCTACAATGGTTTCGTAGCGCTCATCTTGTATGGCTTGGTGGCGAGATTGATAGGCGCTCGCCTTGGAATATTTATCTTGTAAATTTGATTCTTCGATATTTTTGGCCGTGTTAGTGGCTGATGATAGTGCACGTGAAAAACTTAAAGAACCGGTTGATTCGCCCAATTTCTCGGCAATGTTTTGGTAGCCTTCTGCAAAGGACTCTTGGGATTTCAACATAAACGTCCAATGGAACCATAGTCGCTTAATGTCGATGTTATTCTTGGCAAAATTGATCCAGTTTACGCCCGTGAAATTTAATCCGAACGCGTCCGTACCACCATAATTAATTAATACTTCTTCGTTTCTGATATCGGTTTCTTCTTCAGACGTATAAATGTCGTTATCGCTACCCAAACCAAAGGCATGGTGAAACCCATGAATCATATCGGCGATCATTTTGGTAAAGAACAAATATGTCAGTATATTTCTAAATTGGAACACAATACCCACGAAGGCAAATATTGCCGTAACAACTGCTTCCATAATGGCTTTTTCAAACCGTTTGTCGGCCACATACCGCGATGTTAGTGCATCCGCTTCGGCTTTTTTATAGGTTTGAATCAATCCTAATTCATCAAGATCGCGGTTTATTTCACGCTCAACGATATCCACACTGGATAGCAAGTTTAATTCCGTTGTGGCGCTTCCTTTTAATGAGCCTGTTAAGGCGAGTAATTTTGCCGACCATGCGGTGCGCATCATTAAATAGAGTGATTGTTGAATGGATTTATTTACAATACGTTCGCGCGCTGCAATGAAGAAATTAAAATCAACGACCTTGCTTTCAGAGGAAAAGGCGATATTTCGGCCACCCGCATCGAGCAGTGGATGGTCCATCGCCTCGCGCAAGATGGTTAGTGATGAGTGTTCTTCGTATTCCAGAACGGTTTGGATTTGGCGTTGTAAGGTACCGTTGATACCGTGGCTATAGGCGGGGTCGCTAAAATTAGGCGTGCCATCAGCCGTGGTACTTGATAGCACAAATGGTTCACTTCTAAATTTATCGGTGATGGTGCCTTCGCTGTCTATATATCCTGTACGTAGCAATTCATCCCAAATGTCTTGTTCGGTTACAGGTGGTGATAATCCCACTACTAAATCGGAGAATGCATTCAGACTTACCTGCGCATGTTCGTTCTCGTAGCGGCCATCATGTTGCAATTCAAGATCGTTAAAATCATGTAAATGGTAGGCTTCATAGGGGTTGATGAAGTAGTTGAATGTTTCCGTTAATACACCAGACATGGTTTGTGCTACAGGTAAGAACGGGGGAAATATTAAACCCACAATGGTTGAAGGAATGGTAATGATTAAGTTTAAATCTTGGTAAAATCTCGTTTTTTCAACTTGGGCGTTGTGCCTGACTGCGGTTTGCATTTGGCCATATACATAGGATTGCAAGCCCAACACATCATTTAATATTTTAAATTGGGCATTGAAGATACTTTCCATTCCACCCACAGACTTTGCTTTTCCTGTTTCGCCAAGGTTAGCCGCAATCGTACGAAGGTGATCTGTGATGACTTTTATGGAATGGTAAGCCAACCTCATGCGTTCTTGAATTAATCGCAATTGGTCTTTTAGAGCCGCTTGATGTGTAGGGTCTATTACCACTTGCCCTGCGCCAATATCCAAAAAGATGGATTCGCTGGCATTACCTAAATTGGCCACATCTTGCAACTCTCGCATGATGAGCTGTTCTTCCTGCTGGCCAGCTGCAATCAAAGAACTGTAATTGGCTAGCATGTGCGCTGCGTTACGCACTACTGTAGGAGTATCTTGCCCTGGTTCGTCTTCATCCCCCGCCTCTGGTGCTGCGTAAGGGTCGTCTTCATCACCCGTTAAGTCATTAATAAGCACTCCAGCTTGGCCACCAACATCACCTATAAAATCTGTTACGGGGTTAATAACGGCCCCAAATAATTGGGGTACAAATCCAGAAATAGCTGATGTCCAACCGCCTAATTGATCTGAACTAAATGCGTCGCCCATATATTCCGGTACTTGAGAAAACCCATCTGGGCGCGGTAAGGGTATGGCTTGCCCTAAATTTGAAAAGAAGGAACCGACCGGAACGGTGAACCCGGCAATGGCATCAAAAACGGGTTCAAATATATTCGAAAAGGTATTTCTTGCACCCTCCTCGGCGTCATCTCCCACTTCGCCAGAGCCAGTACTGACGGCACCAAACAATGCATTCAGCGGTGGCATTATTATGTCGCCGATGGGCAACCCAACACCTAGAATGGTGGATGGAATTGCATCAAAAATAAAATTTAGTATTCCCGAACCGGTACTGACCACACCGTTGGTTGCGCCGCCTACACTGGATAACACATCAGAAAAACCATTATATAGCTCCCAAAATGCCCCTTCGATGGGTTCAAGCAGAAGCTCGTTTAAAATATCACCAACACCTGGCAGACCAAATGGTGTTTCTGGCACATCTGGAATATCCGGAATCTCTGGAAGGTTTGGTATTTTTGGAAGATTGGGAACATTTGGTACATTTGGTATTTTGGGTATGTTTGGTATTTCGGGTATGTTTGGTATTTTGGGTATGTTTGGTATTTTGGGTATGTTTGGAAGATTTGGAAGATTTGGTAAATTGGGGAACAGGTCTTCAAAATCGATACCGAAGCTTGCTAATGCGCTTAACGGAGAGGCGGAAAAATAGGTGCCTGATTCGCGATACGTGAATAATTCGGAAAAATGAGACTGGCTCGCAAACTGGCCAAAACTCTGTGCGTTGTCCATGTTCTCGATGGGTTGGGCGCGCGTTGGGTCTAACACCACGATTTCGCCATTTGGTCGCTCATAGGACAACACAATGTGGCCTGCTGTTACGCTACCTGCCTGTAATTGACCTGCGCGTGCGCTGACTCTATTGATGCAATCCGGGCACCCTGCCGCTTGTAACCCTGCGGAAATTAAGCTTAACTCCAGATTCACCAAGTCTTCGCAATCACCCTCACGATTGGCGATGGTGTCTTCTAAGGTGGCCCAATTGTCACCACCCAGGTCTTCGGCGTAAGTAAAATTAGCCCGATTGGACATAAAATTATGAACACGCCGCACCACTTCATCTTCACTTAACCCAATTAAACCTTCCGGGAATATTTCGGTGTGCAACAGATCTTGTACTGCTGGATTTTGGCTATTCACGTAGGTGTGCGCGTTATTGTAATCGCTTAATTGGCGCGTGGCATAATCAACTGGCAAATTATTATAAAAGGCTTCTGCTGCTTCGACGGGTGCGGATGAATCCATGGAAAATCCGACAAAATTACTCGGGGTTTGGTTGATAATATTTAAGTAATTGAAGGTATCCATAGGCATATTTAGGGGTGCCATGGATTGGTCAATTTCCTGCTCTAAATGCCAGTTACGGTATACCCCTAATAAGTTGGCAACCAAGCCCACTATTAACGAAATCGCGCCAATAACCTGTGTGATCGGATGTGGCATCATAACAAGCACGGCCCCCATTAATCCTGCCCAGTTTGCAGTAGTGGTAAAGGCCACGCGCATGGGGTCTTTGGCTTTAATTAGGTTAATGCGTCGCTTATTCCATTCGTTCCATAAATTCGCCATTTTCTGCGTGTGCGACTGTATTGTTTGCACCCGCTGCATTCCCAAGGCAAGCTGAGAATCCAAGGCCGCAAAATTCACGTCTCCGATAAACGATGTGGTCGCGGCACTGTTTCCTTGCAGCTGCCGTGAAAGATGTTCGGCGACTTGGGCCTTGGCCGTCATCAAGGTGATATACATCCGTCGCAACATGCTCATCACAATTAACGCCTTTTGCGCATTTCCCATAACGGCTGTATTCATGGTGACAAAACCCGATTCACTTTCGCCACTCGCGTTTGCGGCTTTCAACATAGATGGGGTTCCACCGCTTAAGCTTATTCCATAGTTGTTGGGGTCAAATTCAAAATCGAATGACACGTCTGGTAATGCCGTGTTGACATCTTCATTTAACGCATAATAATCACCTTCTACTGGCGAGGTGGTCAACTGTTGAATTAAAGGGTCGCTATATAACGACTGTGAGTTTTCAAAGGTTTGCATACGGGCCCGAATTTGCTGTTCGATACCCATGAATTCTGTGTCTAAAACCAGTGGCGTCGTTGCGTCGAATGCCGCCGTCAACTGGCCACTCGGGTCTAAATACCCTTGGGTTTGGAGTTGGTCCCAAATTTCAAATGAATTTGGCGTGGCGCTTGTGGTGATTGATACAAAGGTTTCCCGTGGTAATGACGGGCTAAAATTGTGCAACGATACCGATGCCTGTTGGGCATTTAATCGGTTTTGCGTGGCGACTGTGTAGTAGCGTGTGGCAAGATCATATTGGCGTTCTTGCTTTGCGATCGTGGCGCTGTCACCTAGAAAGAAATTGGTTAAGTGGTCTGAAAAATCGTTAAACTCATCTTCGATAAGATTCATTCCTGTTTTGTAACGCTGGTAATTCACATCTTGAAAACTTTGCTCAAAGGTGGAAAAAAGAGAGTTAAAGGTTTCGTTGCCCTTGCTGCCCAAACTATTGGCCTGGCTTAACATTTTCTGTCTGGTTTTTTGATGGTCCGTTAACACGCTGTCGTCGCCTGATAATTTGGCGGCTATACTGGCGTAGGTATTGGCCATCGTAAAGATAGTCGACATCATGGTGGTGATTACTTGATGCAACTGCATGAATCGAGAGAGATCGTTAAAGACAGCCTCGTAATTTACTTCTAAAAACAATCCATCATTGTTAGACACGTAGGGTGAGAAATTGGCATCCACATCGGGGTTGGTCGACAGGGTTAGGTTTCGCGTGATACGTACCATCTCGTCTTCAAACTGCATGGTGGCATCTTCCAACATGCGACCAAATTGAGTGGTGGGTGCTAACGCTGAACCCGCTGCATACGGCGTCGTGTCTGGAATAAATAGCGGAGCTAAATCCACGAGACGGTTTAGAATTTGTTGTTCTTGCACATCGGTAAAGTTCGGCCCTAGCTCAAAATTAAAGGCGGGATTATGAATATCCACCGCATCTGTCATGTATCCGCTGGAATCTATATATCCGTTACTTGTAAGCGCGGTAACAATATCTTGCGCTGTTACGCCTAATGAAGCGGCTAATTCGCTGTAATCGCTTGCTTGGATTGTCCAGATGTTTTCTGTTGGCGCCCCAATTTCCTCGCGTTCTTGGTCTAAAATGTCTTGTTCAATTTCAGAGGTTGTTCGAAAATCTAACCCAAATATTTCTTCAATAGAAGGTAAATCCACATCGTTTATTTCTCCTACGCGTTGCAAAATCCAATCCAAACCTGGTAGCGCCGGGAACAAATACCCATCGGGCATGTCAGGAAAATCGGGCCACTCAGGCGTATCTGGCCCTTCCGGAGAGTCGGGTAAACCTGGTATATCTGGAAGGCCTGGTAAATCGGGTAAAAGCCCGCCCGTTCTAAAACGCGCTAACTGGTCTTCGGAGGCTAATACTTGCGTGCCTTCTCTGCTATATATCGCATACTCTTCAAACTCAAAGATGTCTTGGAAATAGGTGTAATCTAAATGGTTATTTTCGCTGATATCTAAATCTGATAAGAGCTGTGTGTCTGTTGGGTCGAGCATCAAAACACTACCGTCTTCGCGGGCAATAGTGACTACGGCGTGCCCAAAACTTTGTTCTAACACATTCACCGTTCCTACGCGGATGCGTATCTGCTGCGCCACATCAGAATGCCCCCCATCGGTTAGGGCCAAATGCAGCAAACTGGCTTCCACGTTAGACAGGTCTTCACAATCTCCTGTTCGGGTCTGCAAAATATCGTCTATACGGCGCCAATGGTCACGGTCTTCGTCCTCAGGCACATAGGTAAATTGCGCCGAATCGATCATAAACGAATGGATCGCCAATATTATCTCCTCAGCGCTTTTCCCCGAATACCCTGATGGAAACAAACTGCCTAACAAGGCTTGTAATTGCGCTTCCTCGGATGCGGATAAATCTAAATAATGGTGGGCCTGGGCAAAATCCACCTGTTCTGGACTCTCGGCAATCGTGCCTGCTGGGTAATGCGCCATGGTATGGTAGGACGAATACAGGCTTGTATCATGGGATTGGGGTTGAGGGATGCCTAAAGTGTAGGCAAGTGTGGTGCCAGTACTGCTATCGGAAATCGTAATAATAGGCTCGTAATGGCCAAACAAACTAATTGCCGATACCGCTGAAACTGAGGCTGTGGCATTGCCTGCTCGTTCCACGATTGCAGCCATAACGGCGGCTTCGACTCGGGTCAAGCGCTCTAAGTCTAAGGCACTGGAATGTGAGAGTTGACCTTGGCAACTGCAGGCCGCATGCGCAGCCGCGAGCTGGTGCTCAAGTGAGTCTGACGAATTAAGATATCCTGCTTCAATGAGGGCATCGAGTAACGCCTGGATTGACGGGTGTTGTGCGGTAAAGTTTTCGGTGGAGGCATCGGCTGTAAGTTCGGCAAGCAGGGTGTGGTATGGCACCAGTGTTGCCTCAGAGAGTGTAACGCTAAGTGGTGAAGCGTCCTGAACAATGGTCTCATCTGGCAATACCCGAACCGCCATATCGTCTACGGATAAATATTGTTGTTGCTCGGTTTCCGAGACGAGTTCACCTGAACCGCCTTGGACTACACCTGTAATGCCCTGATCTACAACAACCATCGAGACTCCTTACCTAAGAATTGACCCCCTCCACAACATGGAGAGCCCATTCTAATATTATATCGTATTTAGCGCGCTAAATATTGCACGGAATCTTGGTAAATTAGATCGATATTTACCGTTTTCTGGCCTCTTCGATACGCTGGTTGATGGTAATGACCAATTTTGAGAGTAGTTCTCTTAGAAAACGGGATGTTTGAGAATTGACGACAACCGTGTTTTCGAGGAATTTTGAAATCACATCTGGGCTGGCTTGTAAGCCTTTTGCGCTAATATAGTCATTTATTACGGTTTTGCCATCTTTTGTTACAAGATGTACCAATACCCGTATTCCTGGGCTTGATTGCACTTCATCTAGTCGAAGTGTGTCGTTATACAACACAAATTGCACTTCTAAATTCATCACCGCGTCTACCTGTATTTCGTCGCAAAAGAAGGTGACTTTATTTTCACTTAACTTGGGAAATCGACCGTACCCACCTGGCACATAGATGGCATCTGGGTTTTGCGCAGTAGTAAACCCCGTATCTTGAAACGCGGTGTAGGAGAGCGTGTCATTAAAATCGTGGGGTGTTTTTATCGCAAATCCCTGATTTCTAAAACTATTGATTAGTCGGCTTGCGATATTATTGAAGAATCGACTGTCTTCCGGGGTTGGTGGTTGCGTTCGTTTTGCTACCACATTAAAGGTGGGTACGATTTCCTGACCATCGCGAATCTCAACCACTGTTCGGTGGATACGGATACCTGTAACGGCAATGGATTCAATTTTTTGAAGCAAGACATCGTTGTTTTCTTTACAACCACTAACGCCGAGAGAAAGGGCCAAAACTAAGGCTAAAACACACCATTTTGCTGGTTTAAATATCATTGTGTTCAATTGATAGCCTCCTTGTACTCTATTTTTGTTTTGAGTATTATAGTCACACTAAAACCAATGCTACAAGTTCAGCATGTTCGGAGATTCCCTATGACCAACAGAAAAAACCGTATCCAATCTATTATTGAAACAGCTCTATCCCCTACCCATTTAGAGGTTATAGATGATAGCGCGTCACATGCCGAACACTTACCTGTTTTATCGGGACATGTAAATTCTGAAGAATCCCATTTTCATATTATTGTGGTGTCTGATCGTTTTGAAGGGCTAAACCCCGTTAAGCGACACCGTGAAGTAAATCAATTGATTGCCAGTGAATTTGATACGGGTTTGCACGCCTTAACAATTAAGACATTTACTCCGGAACAGTGGTCGACTCGGGCTTAATAGGTTCTGGTTTTTTCGCCACATAAATAGAAGGCTTAAGATGTGGGGGAACCGATGCTTTTCGGTTGTTTACTCGCATGTACCTGCGGGATTTACCGTAGGATTCGAATCGCTCTAAGACGCGGCGGTAGTGCATGACCGTCAAATCGATGCGTTTGCTCACCACCGCTTCGTCAATAATGGTGATGGTGATTGTTCGTGGTTTAAATAGGGTTGCAAACTTGCTGTTTTCATTGCCTCTTAATTCAAGGTACACGATGCGTAACTGATGTTTAATGGCCAGCATTAATACGTACGGTATTGCCTGGTGAGATTGGCTAGCCACACGCACCGATTCGATGAGTAAATACCCGGCTTTGGCATAGGGGTCGGCATGAAAGGATTTGGTGGCATAATTTCGAATATCGAAATCTGTTTCCTTGGGATAAAACCCCATTAAATGCAGCAGCGACTTAAAGGGAAATGCCTTAAAGAATTGAGGGGGTAAAAACTGAAGTTTTTCATAGGGTAATACAACCAGCATTATCGCAAGGTCGATTCCACTAAAATAATTACTAATAATCGCCGCATGGCTTAATTTGGATAATGTGGCTTTGTCGTACTTTAGACGAATACCATTTAACAAAAAGAACAAACGAATCATGGCGCTATGGTAACGAATCAATAACCGGTGGGTTTTTGCCACTTTATACAAAGCCAACACAACGACTAACCCACTTAAGTATAGGGCTATATAGGGCAAACGCTGGGTTAAACCAATGCTGGTGACCAGAAAACGAAACAGAACAAATGAATACCGTTTTAGTCGCATCATCGGTTTAACACCGCCCATATAATGGCCGCTATTATCAATAGCATTGATGGCCATATGCGCACTAAATTAGCTTTCAGAAACCGCACCTCTAAACGGGTGATTTCGAAGCCCGTTTCTCGCTTATAATCCTTAATGGTCTTGCCATCAAAGGGTTTGAGTTTAAAGATGTCATTAAAAAGTTCTTTTATCATTCTTTTATGTCAATCGAACTGCGTTTTTGGTCTTTATCGATGTAATCCCAAATACGAGACTTTTGCTCCTTATAAAATTTTTCTTTTTTCGGTTCTTCTTTGACTGCTTTTGGTTTGGCCTTCGGTTTTTTATCGGGGGCCTTTTTAACCTGTTTTTTAGGCGTGCCTGTTTTTGCTTCGCTTGGGTCTGCTTGAGGCGCCGCGTCCATATTCACGTCGATGCTAGATAGCGATTCGGATTTAATATCGATGTCGGCAAAACTCATCGCGGCTTCTGGAACTGGCGCATCGGCCAACTCGGCGACTAATGGCGTGGCCTCTGGAACCGGCGCATGGTCTGGGGCCACCCCGATTTCGAAGTCTGGCGTTGGGTCTGGCACCTGTGCGGGTGGGGGTGGCGGAACTGGCGGCGCGACCGGTTTTGGAACTGGCGGCGCTGGTGCCACGCGACTAACAGTGTGCTTTACCACATCGTGGAGTGGGAACGCCGACAGTGGCGCCTCTTTTTGTTTGGTTTCTTGTGCTTTTAATCGGTCTAAAAACATATTTTGCATGCGCAACTTCTCATAGCCTCTTGGGGCATCTTTGGCCAAGTTCTTGGACATTTTTTGCACTTTTCCATAGGCTGTATCGGCGTCATCAATGCGGTTTAACAGGGCTTGATAAAATTCCGATACGTCTTCTAACTCGCCGCGTTGCAACTTGCCTTCTAATTCCAAGATCACTTCTTTCATTTGTTGAAAGGCTCTTGGCATTAGCATGTCGTCAAGCTGGCTCAACTCCTTTTCGGAGATTAGTTTTGGAACCTCAATTTTTTTTGGTCTATTTCGGTCCATAGTACCCCTTATTCAGACTCTGGCTTTTTAATAATTTTTGCTGGCCCTTTTTTGGCATCTGCTTTGGGTTTAAAACTGGCTTTTTCTTTTAGTGAGCCGGAATAATCATGGCTAATTTTTTTAGACATGTCCTTCATCATGTTGGAATATTCGTTATTCACCGTGTCTACCGTTTCTTGCATATCCATCGTGCGCCTCTCGATTTGCGAGGTTAAATCGGTCATGCGCCCTTGCACATATTCTAAGAATTTGTGTTCCTGGCGACGGTTCTTGATCGCAAAATAGATTTTAGCAATATTGGAAATCGCAAGCCCAATGATAAAGGCAAACAAAAAATAGGTTATAAAACTTGAACTGAACATTACCTTACTCCTTATGGATATTATACTTTAATTTCCCTTTGCGAACACATTTTTTGCATTTTGGTGCCAGATTTTTTTGTATCATAGCCTCTACCATTTCAATAATATGTTCAGCGACTTCTTGTTGCCTACCTGTTTGATTCTTTGCTGCCGCAGAAAAGCGCCTGAGAATGTTGATTAACACTCGGTAAGGCATTTGTTCTAGCAGCTGAACCAATCCTTTTGCTTCTTTTTGATTCACTAGATTTAGTAATAGCCGCTGTTCTAAAATACCCAGCTCCTTAGTGTATCGATCATATAAGCGCGGATCTAAAGCCATCGCATAGGCAATCTTTATGATCTTGGCAAATTCCGACTTGGATTTAACCCCCTCGTTTGGATTGCTAAATAGGGCTGCATGTTCGTTTAAAATTGTAGCGATCACACTTTGAAGACGCTCTGATTCTCGACTTAGGGCAAACAAATGTTGCTTGATCGCGTCCATACTGGAATCGTCTTTATCAATTTCATCAAGCACCAACATATCAAGGTTGGGCATTACCGATTGCTGGGAAACATCTTCGATTAAAATGCCATCTATCATGCCGTATCGCGAGTCAATGCGTTGCGCGAGTTGCCGATAGTGGGTGTACTGATTTTCTCTTAATTCCAGCATAACCGTATAGCGTGAATCAAAGGGTAGATTTCGAATGATATCTACCATGCGTTCCATAGGAAAAATGGTGTTTTGGAATAAATACGATAACGCTTCTTCATGAATCACATCGTCGTGCACCAACCGTATTAAATCGTCTAATCGGATTTTGTAAATGAAGTTGGCCTGCATGATGATGTTGTTGGAAATGGTGCGAAAAAAGGCGCTCACTTCTTCCCCATCTTTTAGCTGCTCAGAATCGATCCAATCGATGTCGTTGTCTGCTAATTCGATAAGTAGTCCCATGTGTTTTTGTAACTGAGATTCGGTGATTTCGGTTTCCATATTGTTTTACCCTTTAGCTTATCATAATTGATTAGGCTTTATACCCTGGTGGTGAATATCCTGATATACCAATCGGACGACGCATGATTTGGTCTCCCAAGGCTTCCATCTGCGAGTTAATCGTTTCAAGGAAGAATATGAAATCATCAATTTCGAATGGTTTTTCTTGGTAGTAGGTCGTGCCTGCAAACTGGGAATGGATATCGCGCAATTCGCGCACAAGTGATTTTGAGGCTGAATCGCGGTACGGTTCGTGTCCGGAACTGGACTGTAGCGTCTGCCCTGTGCGAATCGTTTCCTCTAATTTAGCCGCATCAAGTCCTGTGGCTCTAAATATCTCTTTACTATTGGCTTTATCCAATTGAGCGGCTATGTGAACCCCTTGGTAATTGGCCACCGAGGACACAAATACTTTTCCATAAATATCTGGTTTTTCATAGGTAAAGGGTTCCTCTGCTTTTGTTTCATCTAGCAGGCGTTGGTCCGCTGTTGGGGCTGCTGCAAGTAACCTATGAGAATATAACTGGTCAATCATAGTGGAAGTCTTTCCAATTGTATCGATCACCTCTTGGGTTTTTGCGGCATCTCCATCAACAGATTCATACCAACGGGCCTGCAACTTGGCTAAGCCCGAAAGCGCGTTCTTTGCCCACGTGAACACCTTTTTATCCACGGCTACTTTCTCTTCGTTGGTCATATCATTTCGGTTTTCTTTCTCGCCAAGGCTTAGGCGTAATGGCGACCCAAACCGTAATTGCGTGGTAAGCGCTCTTGTCATATTTTCGCTTAATTGACGGCCTTGCAACGCCACCAATTCGTCCATGGTTTCACCGCCCACAACCTTTTCCATTTCAAGGAAGGTGTCGACCATTAGATCCACGTCATCAACGTGCCACTCGCCGTTATCATCTTGATACGGTTCAAAGCCCATTCGGAAGTCATCAAAGCGTTGTTCCTCTGATACGTACTCGCGGCTGTAACGGCCCACATCCATTTTCATATGGGTACCATGCCCGATATAGCGCGGAATAATTTCTGATGTACCCGCGGTAACCCCAAAGGCAATTCCTCTTGCAACGCCATGCATAATGGCACTAAGCACTTGAGATGCGCGATGCCCTTCTCTGTCTTTTTTGGTTTGGGTTAACATTCCTTCTTCGCGCATGGTGTTGGTAAACAAGCGCGCATTAATGAACGCTTTGTCTTTTTTGCTTAATACATCACTTGATACGTGGGTTACATATTGCATGAGAGAGGCTTTTAATTTGGCGCCTTCCACACTTCTTGCACCACCAGAGTAGTCCATCATTTCAGATGTCATAAGTAGTAATTTGTGCTTTTCATCTTGTTTTTGCTCAGGGCGCAATTTGGGGTCATCATCAATGTGTTGCAGCAGCGCGACGAATAAATCTTGGCGTTGGGACGCGATATACTTGATGACGTCGGCGCGAACCGCTAGTTTGTCTTCGTTCTCAATATATCCGGTTGGGCTTGGCTTTGTCAGAATTGAGCGCACAAATTCAAGGTTATGCTTACGCTTTTCTTTTATCTTCGCGTCGTCACGTACAGGCTTGCTATCCGTATCATCGCCCTCTGCGCGTTTTAGCAGAGTCTCTAGTTCGGTTTTTAATTCCTCTACGCGCTCTAATTCTTTAGCGCCAAGCGGTTCGGTTCTATCGACTAAAGCGGCCATTTCACCTGTGATTTGAGTTGCCCTGACTTGGTCATCCTTTGTTAGCTTGTCAACGGACTTGCCCATCTTATCGAGATTTTCAAAGCCAGTAACACCACTCAATGGTTTCGCTTTAAGTTGTTCAAATAAACCTGGGCCATCTTCAGTTGCCCGTTTTTCCAAGGCCATGTCGGCGGGTATTTCATCCCATCTGGCATCGATAACCATTAATAATTCAAAGGCATTTTTATGTATTAAATTAAGGTGTTTCTTCGTGTGTTGACCTCTCTCATTTTTAAACGTATCCATATATTGGACTAAATGATGGTAACGGCCTTTTTTACCATCTGCATTTTCACTTAATACTTGATTCCAATACCCCCGATTCACCTCATTGCCTTTGGTGTATTCGGTCAGTAAATATTCGCGCCAGAAATCAGCTAACAATGGGTCGTTTACTAGTTCGGTATTATCCATTAACACGCCAACGCCACCCATGTCTTTTACCATTAAGGCCACTTCGTTAGACTGGCTAAAGTGACGGTGCATCATGGCCATGAATTGAGCAGGGAATATATCCATGTTCATATCTGTACGCTTGATTTGATTGTCCTCGAACGTGGCTTTTAAATCTGCGTTTATTAGTGCCTTTTTAGCGGCTGGCATATTTGCAAACTCATTCATTTTTCGGCGAATAATGGCTTGCACACCATCGCCTGTTCGGTCAGCGCTACGCTCTAAGCTATCTCTCCATCCTTTAACTGGATTGAATCTATTGACGAACGATGCCCCAAGGTGGCCGGCTAGTGATGCGCCAGACATGCCTGCTGTAAGGAACTTCTCTACGAAGGTGCGCATGCGGTTGCCATCGGATGTGAAATACGACAGCCATTTATATGCATCGTCGCCTGTGTCCTCAAGGGCTTTGGCAAATAACACCATATCGGTGTGCATTAAACGTTCCATAATAATCATTTTCTGAGCGTCATTAATATGAGGATTTTTCATAATTTCATTCATTCGCTTACGTTGCACGCCGCTGGTTTGCGTGCTTCCGCGCCAATTCGAGGGCTTCTCAAGCACATCATCGCGCCCTTGGCTCATGCCAGTAAGAATGTATTTCACGCTACTTTCAACTGCTTCATCATAGACGATGAATCCGCTGCGTAAATTTTCTTGCTGCACGCCATCTAGTAATGGGCCCAATGCAGGGTTTTCACTGCGGGCATGCATGGCCATATCTCCGAAGTTGCGATCGCCCAATGATTTTCTTATTAACGTGAAGGCTTCTTTTTGCGCCTTTTTATCTATTGAACCATCGGGATTAGTAAAGCTGGCTTTGGCCATAATCGCACCCATTCGTTTTAAGTCGTTGGCACTTTGTGGTAATTCAGGTAACTGTGTTAATAGTTTCGCCATCGTGGTGGCTAAACCGTTTCGTGCGGCGTCAAAGTCTTTGTCGATAACGCTACGCGTTTCACCTTCGCTGCGATTGAGTTGGCCTTCAATGTTTTGTGCCAGAACGGTTTCGCCTGTGGCTGCTGTTGGTGTTGCAGATGGCACATCTTCGATTGTGCGTTGGCGAAGTGCTAATTTATCCATCATCGCGTTTATGGCCGCCATCTTGGCAATGACGATCTTGTTTTTCTGACCTTTTAACTGGCCACGTTGCTCTTTAAATTGGATCTCAATTGTTTGGGCCAATTGCTGAACAAATCGAGCTTGTTTTTCCTCTGGTATTTCCGCCACAAGTTGGGCTAGTTTTGCGTTTTGAAGATCGACGGCTTCTTGCACACCCTTTTGATATACCGATAATGTGGTGCTACCTGAAAACACGCTCGCGGCAAACTCTTCGGCTTTGGCTTCGAACACCATGGCATCTCGGATGGTTAAGAATGTGGCTTCGTACTCGGTGCCTTTTGTTGCCACGCGCATTGCCGTTTGCACCCGACGTTGCATTTCACCTGAACTGGTTTCTAATACTTTTTTTACTACTGGTAAGAAACTGTTTTCTTGGCTTTCGGCAACCGAATCTTTAATCGCTTGGATACTACCCTTAAACACGGTGATCTGTTCATCCGTGTATTTGCGAATTGGGGTTCCATCTTCGCCAGGAATCATTATGGCTTTTAATCCATTAAAATGGTCGTCTTTTAATTGATTTATATCCACATCTTCTGCAATTTCACCTTTATCATTAAGTAAGGCTACGCCGTTAAATGGGATGTCATTGGTCAGTGCGCCTATTAATATGTGCGCATCTTGTGGGCTCATGTCGCCATAAAACTGGCGTTCTTGAAGCACTGCGTACGGCGTTTCTGCTTTAGCATGACGGGGCATGGTGGCCAATTCATCTCTTGCGATCATACTTGTTGCTGCTTTTATAAATTCTGACCCGCTACTTACGGAATTCGGTAACGAGGATGGCTTCGTTTGCGCCATCTTACCTACCATTCCTTCGATGAGTTTCTCAACGGCCACGGCGCTACGGTGCATTAACGATTCAGCATAAGCTGACCCTTTATAAGTGGGGTCGTTACTACGTAATGTTCGGTCTACATTTACCGCCATTGTATGAATGGCGGCCATTCCACGTATTTTCTCAATGGTCATGAATTGCGCTTCATTACTATTCGATAGCGCAGACATTTCATGTGAATCCAAAGCGTCATCTGCTTTGTCTTGGCGATCCATTTCATCGCTAATCGCTTTAAGATACAGTTGTTGTTCGTCCTTGTCTTCAATGCCCAATATAAAACGTGTCATCTCACCAATATTGGACTCTAGTAAGCCCACATCGCGTTGGCGTAGATTATTAATCATGATTGGCAGATTGTGCGCAGGGCCACGTTTGTTATTTAAGTCTGACATTTCAAACATTTTTCCGTCTGCCGGTCCAATGTGTTGGAAGGAATCGGCATCGCGACGCACTTCTTTTGTGTGGTGAAGCAACGATTGCGTTTGGCGATTCATTTGCATGTATTCAGCGCGACTTAATCCATTTCGCTGATCTGCTAATTTGGGGTCTAATGTTTCTTTGTTCCACAGCATACTGACAAATGGGATTGGCACTGGCACAAACGGCAAATGCAATCCGTTTTGCATGGATGTAAAGCGGTCACCAAATTGGAAGGCCATCATATTTTCTGCGTGTACTTTGGATTCATGGACTGCTATTTGACTTACGCGCGTGACATCAACCAAGCCTGTTTTAGGATTAATCGCATCTTTCGAACTGATATTGTATTTTCCTGTTAATACTATGTGATTGAGGAATAACAATAAATCGTCGTTACGTTTTAAACGTGTCTTGGTAAGACTGTCTTCATCCATGTCGCTACCTTGTGCACGGTCCGCTGATTTTTGTAGATTCTCGGCAAGTTTGGCGTCTGCGGTTACCTCGCCTAGCGTATCTGTGAAACTCTTTCTGCCTTCCACTGGAATTGGTGCGTCTGCCAAGCTGTTTAAATGCGCATTGGCCACATCTTGTTGTTGCAGTCGCAATGAAATGACCATACCCCGCTGTGCCGCCATGGTTTTAATGCCATTTAATTGACCAATTTTCCGTTTATTTAATTCTTTATTCGTTCCTTCTAAATCTATTTTTGCAACGTTACTTGCTTCTACTAATGTTTTTAGGGCCTTTACGCTCGCATCATTTAGCGACATATCGCGAAGATCGATTCCCGTTATAAGATCCGTTAATTGCTGTTCATTCATGGCTTTTAAATGGTGGGTTAAGGCGCCTTTATTACCCGCAAGCTTTAATACGGCCATATTGTTACTTACTTTCGTTAGTTCGTTTAATATGGTTGTGCTTGTGCCTTTAAATAACGGAGATGCGATTGCCGCAGCCGTTAATTTTGCAGCCTGGGCCATTTGTGTTGCATTGCCCAAGTGTTGGGTCATGTGAATGCCGATGGCTTGGGCCACAAAACCACGTTCTGTTTGTGCCGGTGAATTGGTGTCTCTTGTTAAGCGTTCTTTAGGCACACCGCAACACACTGCTAATAATTTTAAGCGATCATTGGAATTCATTTTCAACATGGCTTCCGCTGGTGTGCTGGCCTCACCGGATAACTGACCATAGTCTTGTAAATTTTTTAGTTCTATTTGAGCCAAACGCAGTTGTGCAAGCGTAAGATTACTCTTTTCTTTATATAGCGCGCGGTTATCGGTATCGCCTTGGAAATTAGAGGCTACCAATTGAGAACGCTGTGATAATCGATCTACCAATGGCATGCTATCAAACTTGCTTTGAAGATAATTCACCTTATCTTGCAACCCTTTTTCTGCTGCAATTGGGCTTGCGTTCATACCATCCATGAACCGCTCAGACACCTTGCTTTGTGCGGATGCATCAAGCTTATCGAAGTTGTCTATTAACAGTGTTGTGTGATTGGTTATTAAATTTAAAATTATTAACTCTTCATCTTCAGGGCTAATGCGGCCTAGCAAGTCATTTAGCACGTCAAAGTTGCGTGTTGTTTCATCAAGCAAGATGTTTCTGTGCTCAGGAGTAAGTTGATTTAATATAGTGCTTCTTGCATATTCACCATCACTATCTAATCGTTCACTATTAAAGAATGCGAGTGCACCGGCAGGGTTATTCTCGATTGCTGCGGCAAAGGCATATATAAACATGCCGCCCACTTTTAATTCGTCTGGCTTTATAATTTGTTGTGAGTCCGGATCCCGCATACTAGCGACACCTTTGAAATACGCATCCAGGCTCTCTAAATCGAGTTGATTATAGGCATATTCCATCACCATTTTAACAACGGAGGCATCTAACTTGCCCATTTGAGATAGGTTTCCAAATATGGCGCCTGTTAGTCTATTGGCAACATCTAAATCAAGACCAGGCTCGGTCATAATTTGGGTAATCGCATCAGGGTTCGCTCGACTTACGCTTACTAATAGCTGATTTAAGGCTGGGTCATTGGATGCGGCAAGTTGTTCTATCAATTCTGCAACAGAATCGGATGATGCCGCTTTTAGCAGCGTAATTTGTTCGGATTGATCGCCTGCAAATACGGTGACTTGTAGTATCGATGAGTCGGCACGAGACGCCTGAGCCACGAGCGCAATCATGGCACTTGGATTCATGTCTTTTTGTTGACTAAATAATTTTACCAATGCATCCTGGGTGACAGATGGTCTGCCGTTTTGTGGTGAGAAATAGGCCTTTATTTTATTACTGTCAAACTCAGCTAGTTGGTTGGCTGTTAATTCTGGGTCTACCATCATCATGGCGATTAAAAGATCCTGATTTCTGCTACTTGTACTTTGATTGATACCGATTAACAGATGAATTCGATCGTCTTTTGATAATGGTTTTATGGCTTCTACCAGTACCGATTGGCGTGTTTGAGCATCTTGAATGCCATTTACAAGTGTCTGCATGATTTCTGCAATTTTTGCATCTTCCTGGCCTGAGTTACCCAGTGATAGATTGTCATGTTTCACAAATGTATGTATCAACGCCCCTGACAGAAGTGTGCGTGAAGGAAACTTTTCACCCACTTCTGAATTCAGTGCCTGTAAAAATCGTGTTAGTGCCGCTGCGTCTTCTTTTAGATCGGTACCAGCAGAGCTGGCAACATAAGCATCAAACGCACCTTTTAAGCGTACATTTTTGCTTAAGAACTCGCTAAACCCTGGTGTTTGGGCAAGTTGCGTTTTTAATTCTGCATAATTCAACTTGCCTGCCATCGCTTGGCGAGATAGTTGTTGCATATAGAATGTGGCTGCTTTATTAAAGTTTTCTTCACCGCGGTACCATTTTGATTGTGCCAAGTCTGTATCTGATTTCGCGACTTCGGCTACCAGCTCGAATGCCGCACGTGCTTCAAGCGAATTAACTTGTAGTTTATCGCGCACCAATGTGGGCTCCAAGACACCGTTTGCATTTTTCTTCCACTCATAGTGTTCAAATGGCGTTTTCTTATCGGTAGTGCTCGCTGCAAAAAAGCCGCCCCAACTCTTATACCCTGGACTTAAATTCCAATTTCCAACTTTGGAACGGGTGTACCCCTCTTTAACCGTGGTTAGGTTCTGAATGGCACTCATTACTTTATCATAGGTTTTAACATCGGTACTTTTAAGTGTGCTTAGTAAACTTGCCGAGAATTTGGAATCTGCCGACACTAGCATTTGTGCTTTTACCTCTGCGGTTATGTCGTCGTTTTGTAAGGTTTGACTCATTGCGTCTTTTAAGTGGCCTTCTAATCGGTCCATTCCTGCATCGGCACGGCTTTTGAAGGACGGGTCTTTTGGATCATTTAATTCGTGAAGCGCTTCTTTATTATCGCTAATGACGCGTTGCAACTGACCTAATTTCACTGCTGGTTCAGCGTTTGAATATTTAATTCGTAATAATTGAGCGCGAATGGAATCTGTTGTTTCAGATTTTTCACCTTTGCTAACCATACTAGACAGTGAATCAATCACCTTTGCGATATCGGCTTGCGTTCCTGGTGGATTTGCGGCCACACCACGAATGTGGTCCACTGTTTTATTCATGAAGTGGTCGGCAGACATGCTGCCCGATTTAAATGTACGCGTACCCGTGATAGACAATAGACTAGATGCATCTTTCACCAATTGTGCCGCATACGGATCTGTGGCCACATCAACCGCATCTGTACCTTTGATTGCTGAAATGGCAGCTGAGGCAACCACCCGTGAAAATTCGCGCATGTCATCTGAATAAAATGCCAAGCCCCGTGCATCGTTGACTTCTTTCATCAGCCCTACAATCACGTTGGTTCTGTCTGCGCCGGCTTTCGCTCCTTCGATTCGCGTTTTCATACTTTCTGCTAATTCGTCAACAGCAGCCACGTGAGCATCACCTTTAATGCGTGCTGATTCAGTTGGGCTAATGCGTTCTAATGTTTGAACTAGATCGTTCATTGCAACATCAATTACCGCTGGTGAGGCCACCCTTGAAAGTTGTTTCAGCGCATCTAGGTGCTTTTCTAATTCTTTGTACGCCGGGGACGCAAGATCTGCATCAGACGCATTCATTAAAAAGGATTTTGCGCCACTGATTAGTGTGTCAGATGTGTTTTTCATAATCTGAAGTTGTGCATGCACCGCTTCTGGTGGCATAGTTGAGGAGCTGGACAGGTGATGTAGTTCTCGGATCGTGGGTGCAATGTCGCCTTCAAAATGAGCACGAATATCTGATGGTAGTGCCATGACCATGGCCCGTTTTAGATCTGAATCTGGGCTTGCCGCGTCAGACGCAAATGCGAGAATGCGGAAGTCGCCGTTCTCGCGAATCTCGCTGATAGTGGCGGGAACGAACTGAGGGTTTTGTTCTAGGAAACCGGCTAGGTTCTTTCCTAAGAATTCTGGGTTTGCCCCTTGATGGAAGCCTGTTACGGATTCCATTTCACTCAAACTTGCTTTCATGACACTGACGGCTTTGTCGCGATCTGGTATGAAGTTTAGTGTGTCTAATGGCCCGCCGAATTCTTGAACTAAGGCCGCTGTGTCTGCACGAACGCCCGCGGCTTTCAGCACGGAAGGCTCGCTCATGCGCATCATTTTTACTAATAAATTTGCCGCTTGATCGTCGTCTAATTTACTAAGCACATTCGCCAAGATCTGTTTTTGAGCTGGGCTTGCCATAATTGCGGCAAAGGCCTGCACTTGTTCTTTCTTCTCATCACTGGCGACCTTATCGGGTGATGGATTGTCTTGTAAATCTTGCAAGAAACTACCCACAACTTCGTACTGACCTGCAATATGTGCTAGATCAACAAGCGCACCTGTTTCTAATCGTGCAGGATCTACGTCCATTCCTGCTTCTCTGGCCACCATGCGTTCTAAATCGTTTAGCCCATCCATCGCCACGGCTTCATCGATCGCGGTATCGCTCATTGCAGACTGTAGGTCTTTAGGTAAGGCTCGGGCCATACGTTGCATCATTGCCTCGCGGCTTAGCACCACGGCATTGTCACCATCTCGGTCCTGACCTTTTAGTGCCGTTGCCGTTTGATCCGCGAAATCAGCACCAAGACCGCCCACTTCTTGCACCGTGTTTTCAAATCCGAGTTCGGCCGCCATCGCGCTAGGTGGTTTTTGTGTGTTTTGGTGGATTGCTTGCGCCAGCGAACGTTCAATTCGGCCTGGTTTAGAACCCACTTCATCATAGGTGGCGCGGGCATCGATGACCGACATTTTGGCCACACCTTGGGCTGCGGCGTCTGCTGGTACTGCGCGAAGTGTGGTGCGAATCAGTTGTCTGGCGAACTGTGCGCGTTTTGGATCTGATACCGTGTCTCTTACCATGCGTATCAAATCGCGTTCAAGATTAGCGCGGTCTGTGGGGTTACCATTAATTGATTTTTTCACGCCAGATGTGATGCTGGCTTTTTTATCATCGCTCACTCCACCATCTAATAAGAGTAATAGCGCGGTATTTAATGAATCGGCCACTCTGTCTCTATTAATTGCGACTGGTGCCGCACTTGGTTCTACTCGTGTAGGCGTTTCAACCGGTTCAGAGCTAGGGTCTGTTCCGCGATCTGCCATTTGTATTAATTGCGCGGCTCCGACCCCACCAGCTAAGGCTTTGGCTTCATCCGATGCGTCGCCGGCATCGTCGCCTGGGCTGTCACCTGCATCGCTTAATGCTGAGGTTTGCCCTATGGACTGTAGTTCGGCGCCTTCTTCATCGCGCTGAACCGTTAACGTACTTTGTAAATTTTGTATTTCAGCCGCCAACTGTTCACGGCGTTTTTTGTCTTTTTCATCAATAAACGCAGAGGCACTTATATTCGCTGCTAAATCTTTGAAATCGTCGGCAATGCCTTTGGTGTCGTGACCGTCATGTTCAATGCTGCGTTCATTAAACGCTTGATCCACACCTGCAAGGTCTTTTCCAAACTGTTCAAAGTCAATATTGCTGTTTTTTTGTGCGTGTTCGCCTAAATCGGAACGCAACCCTTCTAATCGGCTAATTTGATCTGAACCGGCTCGCGTCCCATCCAATGATGCATCTGCATTTTGAAATTGATTTTGAAATGCCCCAGCCACTAAATGGGTGTGGCTTCCATCGCCTAAAATCATTTCTCGTAGTTGTTTTTTATTCTCTTCACTTAATGATTCACCTGATTGTGTATACACATCCATTGCCATATTAATGCGCTTCATGCGAATATCATCGCCTGCGCCTTTGTCTGCACTTCCCGATGCCGCGGCTTCCGATTCCGTTATGGCAATATCCAATTCATACTGGCTATCCATCTGACGCAATTGACGGGTAAAGTTATGGGCCTGTTTATTCCAATCTCCCATTCCTAGACGACCTAGGAAGGAATCGCTTCCTACACTTTTAAAGAATCGATTCTTTTTCTCATCCATTCCCTTTGATTTGGCAAATGCTTCCATTTTAATTTCTAAGAAATC
>JAQBTH010000089.1 GCA_027623425.1 bacterium
TGAAATACTCATCGCGAAAATGGTGAATATTTTGAACGAAGCTATTAACACGCCGTGACGCGTCAGATTTGCTCGTACCTTCTCGTTTTTTTTCATCACGGGCTAGTGCCTCACGCAATACTGCGACAAGTGGGCCATTGCCCGACAAAAATACGGCATGTTCGTCCTGTGCGACTTGAGATCTAAGAGCAGCAATGTTCAACCCAGCTAGCGTTTTGCCGGCACCCGGCACTCCGGTAACAAAACAAATAATCTTCTTTTTGTTAGCTTTCGCATCCTCAACTAGGCGGGCAATCTCATCACTGGTTTGTGCAAGATTTTTGGCACCTGAGTCAGAACGAGCTATGTCCGTTACATTATGTGACTGATACAGAGCCTGCGCTGCTTCAATAATTGTAGGCATCGGTAAATAACCAGAATTAGCCCACTCGTCGGCGGCTACCGTTGTGGTGCCACAATAAGGACGACATTGTTGCAATACGTTCAAAACAAATGAACCAAAATTTTTGGCACCTACACGAAGTGGTTGTGCCACCATATCCAATGCAAATTCAACTTGCGGCGGCGGATTTTTGGTTGCGCCTGTCGCTACAATAATTGGGACGATTGGCAGGTTATGACTGCCAGCATGGAAATTTTTCAAATCTAAAGCGTAATCATGCACCTGATCTATCGCGGCACTATCGAAAGCCGTCGCATTCACTTTGAACTCAATAACCAACACACAATTGTCAGTTAAAATTACGCAGTCTGCCCTTTTACCCATTCTTGGAATTACAAATTCAAAAAATATTTTGCCGCTCAGCGTCGGCGGTAGTTGGTTATGCAAATATTCTATTTGTTCCTGCCACGCTCTCGTTTGCTGGATTAACAAGTTCTGAAAGTTGGCAGCGGCAAGCACTCCCACAACCTCCTCAGAGTTTGTTTTTCTGAAAGCTTCCAAGCTGGCTGAATAATACGCGGCCATAAATTCTTCCTTTGGAAAAATAATGGCAGTTTCATTTTGTGTTGTACACTGTTCGATGTCCGCTTGAGCAAAACCCCATGTAGGGGTTTTGGCAAACACGCCCCAAATATAGGGGGGTGCTGGGTGGGTGGGGGTTGGAACTTGACCCGTTTTCAAAAGGGGTGGGGTAACATTGGATGACGGATAGTTACCGCTTGCTTTGTAATTGTGAGAGGGCAAAGCTATGTTGAACCAATGGTCATCGCATCGGCTTGAGGTGAACGTTAAACAGAGCGCTCTTTAATTTTAGAAAAAAAGGTGACCATGCGGATATTCGGTATTGTTGTTTCTTTACTGGTGTTTTGGCCCGTGGTTAGCGATGCCGCATGTCGGAAGGAACCGGTGCCGGAAGAGTCATCTCCAGACGGTGCCATTTATGCAGGGAGCTTCGGTGATTGGTCTATCTTTACAAATAAGGATGGCGATCAATGTTGGGCGGCAACGAAACCAATGTCCGAAGATATTTCTGGGGGACATGTAACTTCCGAATTTTGCCGCAACGACGCCTACTTGATGATCAACAATGTACCCCAAGATAATATCTTTGATCAGGTATCGTATTTTTCAGGTTTTGCGTTCAATGAAAATATAGTGCTGGAGATGAACTTGGGCGGCACTTCATTCACTATGCCCATTATGGATGGCCAGTTTGCTTGGACAAAAAGTAGCTCCGATGATATCAAATTTATTGATAAATTGGCCATGATTGACGAGTTTACAATTAAATCAGTTTCTAAAACGGGGTTTGTCGTTTTAGATTTATTTGGCGCAAGTGGTTTAAGAGATGCATTACAGGCAGCAAAATTGGCATGCAGTCACGTGATAACTCCAATGCATGTTCAAGAAAACGATGCAAACAAGAATAATATTACTCTGGCTTCGACCTATTTAAATCAAAGTAAACGTGATTGAAGGATAAAAAATCAAAGGAATTTCTAGATTGCGCTTGCTCTGGATAAATCTATGTCGGGACTGTCGATATTGGTTAAGTTCCAGATAAAACGTACTTGAATTGCAGCACGATTGAAAACCGCTTGAGCAAAACTCCATGTAGGGATTTTCGCAGGCACACCCCGAATATAGGGCGGTGCGCCCCCTGTGGGGTTAGGTGGCCGCGCGATATTTATTGGGGGGAGAGTATAGTTAGTTAATCGGTAGATACCAATTATCTTGTGACCGTCAGGGGACAAAGCTGAGTTGAGCCAATGGTAGTAGCATAAGCGCTGCCCAGACAACTGTAGTTGCAAATTTTATTGAACCCAGAGGTGTAATCACTTTTCTTAAAACAGGTGGTGCCAGAACCATATGACGAGCCGGTTGTAGATCCTGAGCCGCCGTAAAGGTTAGAATTATATTGGGTACTCATCCTACCCAAGGCAGCTGAAATTCGGGCATTACGTGCCGCTTTTTGCTCTTGATCCGAAATGACTTGTTTTTGAACGCAGGCAGCAAAGTTTTCTGATCCAGCCTTAAATCCGTAAGAACTACATGATGCAGACGCAGACGCCAATCGGTCTTGTTGAGTTTCTGGTTCGGAACAGCTCACTAAAATAAGTGACAAGGTGAGGGCAAAGATTATTTTGAAAAAAGATGCAATCTGGGTAGCCATTGTTTCAGACCTTCCCGGGTCAATATATAAGAAACAAAACTACCGCTAAAATAGTTGTCGTTGCAACGTAAATATTTTAAACACTGGGCGCCGCCCAAACGCTACACGTATTTAAATTTTATCGTTGATGATGGTAATAATTACGAGCCACGCTTTCAGGCGATCGCTTAAGAGAACGCCTATTTTAGGTTTTTATTTAATCACGAATAAAGCGGACTTAAGTCCCTAGTCGGTGCTGACATTCGGTCTTCCAAAAAAACACCGCCAACTTTACCTTGCAAGCTTCGCGAAGCCGGTCATGATTTGTTCAGATCAATTATGAATGCTTGAGCCATGACAAGTTTAACAGCACGCATTGAAAACAGCAGGCGATTAGATGTTTGGAAATGGTCCGATCATCCCAAAGTTCACCTGCTGATAAACGATGCTTACGAATATTATTTTCGGGGTTTCAAACATCCAAGAGCAAAACAACACGTGAAGGTGCTGCTGCTTGATGTCTTTTTAGCTTGGAACGAAGATCCCACTCAAAGCATTGGCGTTTCTATGCGCCCTGCAGACTATTCTAAAAACTCTACATACAAAAAGATTTTCATTACTCAGTTCATGATAAAAGTAGTGAATAGAGCTGTTACATCTGGATTAATTGAGAGCTGGCAAGGGAATGCTGCGCTGGGGCGCGTTACAAGAATTTGGGCGGCACCAACTTTAATCAAACTATTCAGAAAATATGGAATAAAAAAGCAATACATTATTCTTAACCACCAAAAGGATGCAATCTTAATTAGAGACGCCAATGGCGTGAATATTGACTTCAAGGACGAAGATTTTAATAGCCAAGAGCAATGGGTATTAAAATCTGCACGTCAAACTCTCGCCCTGTACAATGAGTTACTGACCCACAGCTTTATCGATATTCCCAGCGCAATTAGCCGAAGGATTAAGATCAATAGATCAGACAAAAAACCTTCTTATTTGATAATTTGTGAGCAGAGCAAATATGTCTATCGGGTTTTCAACAACGGTTCACTTGATGACGGTGGCCGCTTTTACGGTGGTTGGTGGCAGAACGCACCAAAAAATATTAGGCAGAAAATATTCATAAATGGTGAAGAAACTGTCGAAATAGATTTTTCTGGCCTACATATTAATCTGCTTTATGCAATTTTCGGGTTGTCACTTAAAGATTATCCAGCACGTAAAAATCCATATCAAATATCTTTGAACATAAACACCGATCAAGAAACAAAACGTTCCATGGTTAAACAGCTCATGCTTATAGCGCTCAATGCGAAAGATGACGTTAGTGCGCTGATTGCTTTTAGAAATTGGTTAGTGAGCGAAGGCTTGAAAAGCTTCTTTACAGACCTCAAAAATCAAACCCTGAATAAGATGTGCCTGCAGCCTTTAAAGCAAAAACATGATGCAATAAAACACGCTTTTGCAAGCAACGCGGGCATTTCTTTAATGGGCGCAGATTCAACCATTATGGAAGAAATAATAAGAGAAACGGTTGCTTTAGGCATAATAGTTCTACCGATACATGACTCAGTCATTGTGCAAC
Source organism: bacterium (assembly GCA_027623425.1). Lineage (GTDB taxonomy): Bacteria > Margulisbacteria > Marinamargulisbacteria > UBA817 > JAQBTH01 > JAQBTH01. Next base: position 4,180 of record JAQBTH010000089.1, read on the forward strand.
TAAGGTATCAAAAAGCTGTGGAAGGCTTGATGAAGAATGCTTTTAAAGCATTCACCAAAGACGATTATGCACCGATGAAGACTTCATGGCCAAAGCAAGGGAAGAAAACAAACAGATACCTAGCAAGGGAAAAAGAATGGAAAGAGGTCAGGAAGGAAGCGGAACAGTCCAGTACCATTACGGGAATAGCTGGACTTATTTAATAACATTTAAATTCAATTAGTTAAGCTTAAATATTAGCAATATATTGGCAATACCCTAGTTTTTGGGGGCTTAATTGCCCCCTATTTCGACATAACGAAAACATTTTGCGGATGGTCGCTTAAAAAGTTTGCCCACTGCTCCATCAGCTTTTTCCGTTTGGCAAAAACATCTGAACGATTGTACGCGGCCTCAGATGCATTTCGTATCATGTGTGCCAGAGCCGCTTCACTCGTCTGGTTAGAAAAATTAGTCTTTTCGACAGCCCAGCTTTTGAAGCTAGTTCGAAAACCGTGAACATCTACGGCAAAGCCGATCTCGTTGATCAGTTTACGCATCGTGGCATCTGACATCATTTTGCCTTGAACCAATCCCGGAAATATCAGGTCGCTTCCATCTGAATGAAGCCTCGCATGTTCGATCACCACCACGGCACTACTAGAGAGCGGCACACGATGCTCTACGCCCGCTTTCATCCGTTCTGCTGGCACTACCCATGCCGGCCCGTCAGAGCCACCCTGAAGCGATATTTCAGACCATTTAGCGCCCCGAACCTCACCTGAACGAGCTGCCGTCAGGATAAGAAATTCAAGCGCAAGTTTTGTGCTGGGGCGTGCCGCCGAACCCCTAATTGCATCAAGGCAATCGGTTACTTTTTCATATGGTAGCGCTGTCCGATGCTTCTTGATCCTCTTGATTTTGGGCAGAGCTGCAGAAATATCACGCGAAGGATCATCAGCGCGCCAACCTTGGGCAATAGCCCATTTCAAAACAGCGCCAATCCGCTGCTTGATGCGGGTAGCCGTTTCATTTTTATCGACCCAAATTGGGGTCAAAATTGCCAAAATGTCAGAACTATCAATTGAGGCTACATTCTTCTGACCGATGAACGGAAACGCGTATGTCGTAAGCGTCGAAATGAACTGTGCCGCGTGTTTTGGGTTTTTCCATGTTGGCGCGTGCATGGCATGTACACGCACTGCCGCATCTTCAAAGCATGGTATCGATGAGGCGCTCCTCCTTTGAACGAGCGGGTTGCCCCCTAGCGTGGACACACGGCGGTTTTCTAGCGCTTTGGCGCGTGCTTCAGGTAGAGTGATCAGCTCTGCCCCACCCAAACCCAGTTCCGTCCGCTTGCCCTGAATGACGATCCGCTGGACCCATTGCTTTGACCCCGAAGGCATGACCCGCAGAAAGAGACCGTTGCCGTCAAAATATTTACCCGCACGTGCCGCGTCGTGTACAAACTTATTATTTAGCGCTTTGCGTGGTCGCCTGATCGAATCTTTATCACAAACGGTATCCCCCATTTGATCCCCCACCTTGTTTATTAAGGCACCGTCTTTTTAAGATGGCACCAGTTGGTTGTTTTCAAAAATATCAGTAAAACAAGGGTTTTTGGTCGAAGGCACACCCCTGCTAAGGGTGCAGGCGGGGAACCGTCTCGAGGGTTCGAATCCCTTCGGCT
>JAQBTH010000090.1 GCA_027623425.1 bacterium
CGTGCTTGTACCGTATTTGATAATAAATTATGGGTTATGGGTGGGCTTGGTACTACACACACCAATGATGTATGGTCGTTGGAGATTTAATCTCTGGCAAAGGATGGCTTTCGTCGTTTAAAATAAACGTATGAGTGTTCGACCCTTTCACTTGGCATTGCCGGCCAAAAACATAGAAGAAACGATTGCGTTTTATACGGATGTTTTGGGTGCTAAAATTGGAAGGTCTGATGAGACGTGGGTGGATTTTGATTTATTCGGTCACCAATTGGTGTTTCATTATTGTGGTGGCGACACACTACCAGAACGGTTTAATCCTGTAGACAAGCACCAAGTGCCCATTCCTCATTTTGGTGTGATTTTATCTGTTTCTGATTTCGAAATTCTGGCTGAGCGCATTCGAGCAAAAGGTATGTCTTTCATTATTGCCCCATATGTCAGATTTAAAGGCACTAACGGAGAGCAACATACTATGTTCTTTCAGGATAATAACGGATTTAATCTGGAGTTCAAGGCCTTCGAAGATGATCGGTTTATTTTTGAACCCTTTGCCTAGAGGTTGCGTGGCGCTGGGCTTCATATGCTGAAATGCATAATATAATTGTGCCACCAATAATGGTGCGGCTGTTTAATGCTTCACCTAGTACGGGAATTGCCCAAATTGCACCAAAGACAGGTGCTAAACAACTGACTGTTCCCACGAAAGCTGCCTTGAAATGGGACATGTTTTTTACCCAAAGTGTGTGTGCAAGTGCGGTAAGGGGGAGGGCAAAAATGAGTAGATGTATCCAGCCGTGTGAGTTTAATTGTGATAGTTCGGTGTTTGATGTCACTAACAGTAGGGGGATGCATATTGCCGATGCGATAGCGAGTTGATACACCATAATGGTTTCCCCTGCATATGTGCGTAAGTAGTACCGACTGAACACATTGCGAAGCGAATATAAAAATGCCGACCCAATCCCCCATAGGCAGCCTTGTAGAATATTGCTTTCTAGGCTAAGTACTGGGTTCATAATCACAATGCCAATAAACACGGCCACAGCCGCTAACAAATCACCTTTTCTAAATGGCTCTTTTAATAAGAGTGGTTCAAAAAGTGCGGTGAAAACGGGGAAGCTGTAAAGAGAAATCATGCCGATTGCAACGGTGCTGATTTTTAATGCGTGCATATAGGTCATCCAATGCAAGCCAAGTAATGCACCGATTCCGATGACGGGCAAAATATGTTGCCGATTTAACCGAAGAGGCACGCGAGAAAGCAGTGCAAATAGCCCTAAACAAATGGCCGCAATTCCGGCACGGGAAAATGTAATGGGGATTGCCGATAGCGGCACTAATTTTGCCGATAAACCTGTAAAGCTTAGAAGAAATATACTAAAATACAGGTTTAATTTGTTCTCTTTCATATTCTAAGTGTATCATTTTACTGTGAAAGTTACAGCGTTAAAAAGATATATAAATTACATAGTGTATATTGAAGGCGCGAATAAATTTTTGCTGTAATTTTTATAATTTTTGTTATTATTAAACTTGCTCCCAAAAAATAGATTTTATCAATAATAAGTGATTAATTTCTTTTGCTATTTTCATTTTTCACCTTATTTTTATTTAGATGGGAGTAATTATTATGTTATGTCGACGTATGGCAATTTAAGTTCAAGATGGAATGATGGGTACTGATACAGTGAAAATCGTAGGTGATTTACCTGGTTTTTCTGGGGTTCAAATTGATTCTGGAACCCCTTTTATGCAAAATTATAGTTTGGCAACGGGTAAATTGGATTCTTGTCGATCGGTGGGTGTTTATGTGACAACTGGTCAGAATGGCGACTCTCGACTGTCGCCATAATTGCGTTTGCAGATTTTAGCCCACCATATTCAGTTGCTGGATAAATCATGATGTACAAGCGAATTGCATGCGAAATTGATCCGATTGGCTGCAAAGATGTGAGTTTTCGGGATGGAGTACTAAAGGCAATTTTGAGTTTAGCCATCCGAACGCCTTACCCACGGGTGAATGAGGAAAATGGTTGTGTTGAACTGCACCGTTATTCGTCTGGCAACACAGTGTCTTCTTTGCTTATTACTCCAGAAGATTTTGATTGTATTTCAAAGGGAAAACCCGAAGCGGATATCAAGGAGATTCAAGTAAGAAAAGAAGCGTTTATTGCGAGAGAATCGGCTATTTGGTCTCGGCTTAAATTAGCGTTTGAAACTGTGCTCCCTATGCGTTCGTATAGTATAGTGTTTAAACCAGCAGGGGATGTACTTAAACCTACCTAAGGAGTTTCTATGAGTAAACGAATATCAATTTTGGTGGCAAGCAATGGAAAGAATTTAGAGCTAGCCAGAGAGTTTGAGTCGGCGTTAAACGAAACGGGATTAACGGTGTCAGTGATTGATTTAGTCGACCTGGATTTGCCGTTATTTACGCCGGGTGTAACGGATGTGCCCAATGCGGTTACGGCATTAATTCCTGAATTGTTGGCCACGCATGGATTAATGGTGATTGCACCTGAATACAACGGGTCTACGCCGCCTGTATTAAACAACTTTATAGCGTGGGTATCCCGTACGGGGCCTGATTTTCGGGGTGTTTTTAATGGCAAGCCCGTGGCGATTGCTTCATACTCTGGTGGTGGCACTAATATTTTACATATCATGCGATTGCAGTTTGCGTATTTGGGGGCTAATGTCATTGGTCGGCAGTTGCAGGTTAACGTTGCTAAGCCAGCGAAACTAGAATCGATTGTCGCGATTGCAACAGAATTGACTCGCCTCGTTATTTTATAAGGTGCTTAATCGGGGCTTCTATCCAATCTGGGTAGAGGTTCCAGTCGTTAATGCTGGCGGTGTACACACTGTCTATAAGGAACAGTGACAGTATGGCAATGGTTGTGCGAGGGCGTGAGATGGCTGTGCTTACGATGTTTGGGAGTATAAACCCTGTATGTCGCATGATGGCGGTAAGTGCTAGTGCTAAACCTGTAAATTCCATTAGCTCTTCTGTGGTGGTGCCCAATGCATACAGTACACTATCTGCTCCTATAGCCCCTTTTAATAGACCATTTATTAGTTCAAAGCCCAGTGCGCCACCAACAAAAATAATGCCAGAAGCAATTAATTGTAATCGTGTGATCTGTGGTAGTTTGAGTAGGAACTTTAGCATGATTAAACCAAAAATAAGCACTAATCCCGCATAGGGAATTACCCAGGCAAAGTAAAGAATTCCGGTGGTGTTTAGTGTCGTGCGAATGCCTTCTGTTAAGCTGTCGTGAATCATTAACCATTCATCGAGAGCTAAGAATAAGAAAACGCCTGTTATAATTCCCCACCCACGTTTTAATGCTGCAGATGCTGTTTTTCGTGCACGCCATGCTTCCATTGCAACGGCTAAAAATAGCAGTGTTTCAATCAAGGTTGGGATGTTTTTCTCCCAATCCATGTCAAATATGTGTATGGGTAGACCTAAGGTTGTTTTGCTAACTAAAGCAATCAGGTTAAGGGCGAGAACTGCCAAAATGATTTTGATCATAGTTTAAGTGTAATGTGAGTGTGCTACATACTGCAAGGGCGATTATTTTTTTCTAAAGAACGCGTGTATCATTTCTGATTCTGGTGCACTAATAACTTCTAAGCAGTGCGTTACGGCCTGACATGGTTTGGTTGTTTCCTGCAGCTTTAACCCTGCACGCATTTGTTCAGGAGCGTCAACTTGTGGCTGTCGTACTGTAAATTCTATAATATGGTCGTCTTTTGTTTTAAGGTAAATTGAGGCGCCAATGTTATTTGGGTCGTCAAAAATTGATTGTGTTGTGCGCATAATATGAATGTTTTTGGCTTTGGTCATACGATCAACAATTGGTTGCTGCGCTTCCGTGGGGGCATTATGGAATATGCTGACCACTTGGACATTGGGTAGGTTGGCAAGATCTGTTTCGAATAATTTTTGCCTGATTTTTACAGTCGGGTGAGTAGCGGGTGAATCAGGTTCAAGCTTTAAGGGTGATGATGCACCGGGTGTGTGAATGAGTAGTAGCGCTTGAGGCATGTATTTTGCGCTGGCTTCAAGTACAGCTTGAACGCGTGTAAAGAGATTTCTTCTGTCTTCATCAACAGCGTCTGATGTAACGCCACCCGTGCTTATTAGTTGGGTAATACTTGCTTTTATTTGAACAAGTAACGTGTCTGGGTTTGTTACTTTGTCTAGTGCTAGGTCAATAGTTGGTGCACCATCGTGTGGTAACACCTGTGCAATTGCCTGCCCGAGAATCGTTCGGTTGTTTTCAGATAAAACGGTGATTTCAAATGGTGATGTGGCAGACTGTTCTGCGATTCTACGGTATAAGGAAGAGTGTCTCATTTTATTGGTTCCTTTATTCGGGATTTTTGTTCTTGTTTTCGTGCACACACAAATAAACTGATTCCTACTGGTAGGTTTATCGCGCGTAATAGGCGATTTTCTGCCCAGAATATGGCGCGAAAAATGTGGTTTGTAAGCCCGATGGAAGAATCGTAGTTTGATGCCTGAGAGCGGATTAGTTTTTTGAGTAAAACGATGGTGGCTTGTAATGGGAAGAGTAGGCAGTTCCAATAGGCGATGCGTTCTATTTCAAGACACGGTTCTGTAACACATTCGCGCAACATCGCTTTGGTATACCGGCGTTTGTGGTGATTGTGTTCATCGTGACTGCTCCAAAGCCACGGGTGTGCCGGGCAAAATGATAGCAATAATCCGCCACTATTTAACACCCGTTTGCATTCGGCCAAGGCTTTTTTATCATCCACATGGGCGATCACGTCAGATAAAATCACCACGTCCACGCTATTATCTGGCAGTGGCAGCTGTTCCACGCTCATCACTTCCACGTCTAGCCCCCGTGTTTTACCTCGCGCAACTGCATCGGGGCTAATATCGCCGCCGGAAACGTTGGTGTAGCCACTTTTTTTTAGTTCATCTATTAACAACCCACCTGCGCACCCAATATGTTTTGCAACGCCTGCTTGTTTAAGCAACATTAGAATAAACTCTCGTCTGGATACATTCCAAAAATGGGTGCTTTCCACTGTGTGATATACGGATTCGTAGTCTTTGTTCATGCCTGCATTGACGGTATGGGTGTTCATGAAATAAGTGTATCACACCGTGGATCGGCCTAACTGTGATAGTGTTGCTTTTTTAGTTTGCGTTGCAGCGTTCGGCGGTGCATTCCCAGGCGGTAGAAGTGTTGGGTGCCAATACGCAAATTTTATTTGAAAAGCACCAGATGACGTATCAAATGATAGAAGATTTATACGCGCGATTTGAAACCTTATCTGATGTGGTAAGTCAGCTTGCAGAGCATCTGGAAGCCAACTAAGTGGTAACAGCGGGTGTATCAGGTGTTCGCACTGACTTTCTTGCCTTTGCTACGGCGCAAGTTGGGCAACGGAACTTACCCATTAACCTAGCTAACATGACGGATGCGAATGCCCAAAAAGCCTTTCTGGAGATTGCAGCTCAAATTGCAGCTAAGTTGCCTTGTTGTTGTGATGGGCAGGTTAAAAATGAACCGTGTAAGACCTTGCTGGCGCTCATAAAATCAGGTAGCCCGGAGGGGGTTAAACTGTTGGGGGAAAATATTGCCTTTCTTGCTAAAAATGGTGGGCAGAATGAGATTCCCACCTTATCAGAACTTTTTCCCAGTTCTAAAGGCGAGGTATTGCTGAGTCGATTTATTCAAGCTGTTGGCCAAAGTACGGGGCAGTTTCCGGATGCGGTGACTCAGAGTTTGCAATTGGCTGCCGATGATGTGAAACGC
>JAQBTH010000091.1 GCA_027623425.1 bacterium
CTGCCTTAGCTGCCTCTTGTTCCGCCTGGTTTTTAGCCATTTGAGCGGCCAATTCCTTCAACTGCTCCGCCAATGCCTCTTGCTTAGCCTGATCTGCTGCCGCTTGTTCGCGCTTTAATCGTTCCATTTCGTCACGCATACGCGCCTTATCTCGCTCCAATGCATCCACATTATTTTCTAAATTAGTTACCTTAAGGTCCAAATCCGCTAAAGGGTTCGTCATGCGTATCGAAGGCAAGCCATCCGTAGCCAACACACCCTCAGGCATTGCACCGCCACCCCTCACGTCATTCCCAACTTGATTGGGAATCCCGCCAGACATCATGGCGCTAACTTCAAAAGCAAACGGCATGGGCAACACCTCACCCGAAAGCGCCGTTATCTCCACCCTCGCCCGTTTCGTTCCAGGGCTCATCGATGCCGGAATCACCAGTTTCCCGTTATATAACGTATCATCCACTGCATTTAAAATAAGTGACTCATAACCCGGAATCACCAGTTTCACCTGCTTCATTTTAGCTGGCGTTACCACGGAAATTCGCATCTGAGCGCCCTGAGGAACGGGCGTTGGCCGAGTACTAACCTCAAAGTTCCCCTGTGCCATAACCGGAACAGAAAACAACAAAATCGCCACGCTGAGCATCAAACCTGTCATCCCCAAAGAACACCAAAAACCAGTTCGTTTTAACAAAGCCACTAGAGACGTCATATTACTCGCCCCTCCCCAAATGGAGATGTGCAAAATCCGCTCTCCAATACCGTTCATCAATCGTTTGAAACCGCAACTGCATGACCCGCTGCTCATACTCCGCCACACGGCCAAGCAACGTTAACGTAGCCTCATTTTGAAGTGGCGCACTGGTTTGGTTTTCTGCCATTACGCGCAACGTTTGGTTGTCCGTTATACGGCTATTGATCGCGCTACCCAATTGCTGCTCCAAATCGGCCAATGCGCTTAATAATTTACCGTGTTCTGCACCCAATTCTTTTGGCATAAGTCGAGTATCCAATACCGATAAGCGATCATGATACAACCGTTCTAGTCGTTTTAATTGGTCTAACTGATTTTCCAAATTACTAAAATCACCTGCTGTTAATGGTAACGCCCGTCGCACGACCAAATACTCATCCTGCGCATCGCGCCACTTCGCGTATTGAATGGTAAGCTTGGCCACCGCATCTTTAATTTTCTGGTCCATTAACTGTTGCTGCTGCAACGCCAGAACTGGCTTAATTTGCACGGTAACATCTTTATAAAAATACGTGCCATCCTTTTTAAAAAACTTCGCTTTCGCCTTATACACACCTGGCCCCAAACCCACATCCATTGGGTTAAATTCACCCTGCCACGTATTGGGCCCGGTTGCCCGTAAGCGAGGGGAATACACATTGTTCCAGTTCACCATCACCGTTTTCACTGGCGCGCCTGAACTTGCATACATGGTAATCACCCCATTATCCGCAGCAGGATTGGGCATAATACTAATCATTGCCTGCCCATTCTCTGGCAACGCAACATGATAATCCTGGTGATAGGTTTTCTTAGTCCCGTCCTTATAAAATACGCTCACCTCCATTTGAAACACGCCCGGCACGGTATTCAAATGATCCAGCGGCATGACTCCCACCCACGACCGACTATTTGGCTCTTGTTCCAACCACACCACCGCAGTTTCATGCCGCCTGGCCCGAATCTTTGCCACAGGCTGAGAGTCCACCACTTCGATGGTGATCGCATCCCCAATCTTGGCCGGGTGAGGCGACAAGCTAATTCCAGGAACCCCATATACCACACCATGCCACAGGGTCACCACCAAAATGGCAACAACCCACTTACTCGATTTTAAACACACGAACCGCATGGCGTCCCCCATCGGATACATATAAGGTATTACCTGCCAGCAATATACTGGTGGCAGTAAAGCCCATAATTCGCTCTAACAGCTCACCTTTAGACGAATACACAACAATTTCTCGATGGTCCTTAGACGCAATGAAAAATTGACCACTCGCATTCACATCAAAATCAGTCGCGCCTTCATAATGCAACAAACGACCAAGATAGTTTCCAAATTCATTAAATTCCGTAATACCTTTCTCATCCAACACAAATAAACGGCCATCAGGCATAGCCTTAACTCCGATAGGCGCAACCACTTGGCCACCTAACGCACGAATATCGCCCACTCTATCCCCATTCCCATCTAATTTCACAATACGCTGATTACCCGTATCCGCCACATAGAGATACCCATTATAATCCACATCAATTCCAGTAGGACCGTTAAATGCCACTCCGAATCCGCCAAAACCACCTAAGGTTTTCTGGTATTGGCCTTCCGTATCAAATTGATAAACCACATCGGCATCCACATCAGAAATGTACACTCGGCCAGCAGGGTCTATGGCAATACTGTGGGGCGACTCCATTTGAATCCGCTCACCTTCAGTATCACGCACTTGCTCAAACACCGATAAAAATTGAGTCGAACGGCCAAACCGTTGCACACGCCGATTACCCTGATCCACAACAAACAATGTACCGCGCAAATCAGCCAACCCAATCGGCCGACGAAATTGCCCCGGCCCACGCCCAAACTCGCCAATCCCCTTTTGAGGAACAACTGAAAACGGTTTAGCAATAGTGGATGAGGTCAGCAAGAACATCCAAAGTCCCCCCACTAACCCCATTATCATATATGAGCGCATCGTGAGCAGAATTATACACAAAAGTGAAAGTTTACGCAATATGAGCACAAACACAAATCCAACGGAACAATTTGGTGTATCAAATTTACTGTGATATAATAGCGACCTATAGTGCATTAGGAGGCATAAAATTGAGGCTACTTCCAAAACTCTCCATCGTCATTTGCGCGTTAGCATTAACCGCATGTGCAACCATCGTTACAGGATCATCATGGTTAACCGTTGAAACCAACCCAACCAATGTAAAAGTAACTGTTACGGCCATTCAGTTAAATAAGACTGAAACCAAAATTTCCCCATTCAAAATGGAGCTAAGCAAAAAGAGCAACTACACAATCGTGGTAAACACGCCCAATTACCGTAGCGAAGAAATACTAATTCGTCGCAAACTAAGCAATTGGTTTTGGGGCAATATCCTACTAGGTGGCGGCCCAATTGGCATGGCAATCGACTATGCCACAACCGACATGTGGCGCCATAATAAGCATCTTATCATCATGGATCTTGAATCACTGGCAAATGCACCCGATATCATTACCATCAACATTCCCGTAAAAATAACCTACGACAGCGGCGCTTATGACACCATTATCGTGCCTGTAACCTTCCATAAAACAAAGGGCCCAAAATACCCAGAAAAAAAGACTCCAGACACAATGGCACAAGTGTAATATAATAGTCATATTCTTTGGGAGGGAATAAAAATGAAAAACTGTTTAAAACCATCATCTTTAGTCATTAGCTCACTTATCATGTTGTGTGCCTTTATTGGTCTTATAGGCTGCGAATTGGTTAACGATCCAGACGATGATGATGTGGCACCAATCATCACAGCTATCGAATTAACACCCGGTACCGTATCGCCATCTGCTCAAGCTGAAATGGAAGTCACAGTTGACTTTGAAGATGCCGACGGAGACGTGGTGACCCTCGTCATTGGCGGTGTTTTTGATGTAACAGCGGATGTATCGGCTCAAGCAGGAACATTACGCCAAGGTTCTGTGTCATTGATACTAGAGGATTGGAATCTAATATCCATTGGTGAACAGATACTTGAGATTGCGCTAATCGATGAAAACGGAAATAGATCCGCCACTGTGGATGCCACGGCGAACGTTAGCAATACACCGTAAATGACATCCAGCGAGTCCATATACTTGCATAACCCACGGTGTTCGAAGTCGCGAGAGGGCTTAGCACTTCTGAAAGAAAAGGGAATAGAGGTACGCGTTCGCGAGTACTTAAAAGACCCCCTAGATCGCGACGAGATCGTGGCGCTGGCAAAGGCGCTTGAGTTGCACCCATCCGAGTTTGTGCGCCAGAACGAAAAAGACTTCGAAGAGGCCACGGGCGGCAACACCGATTTTTCCGTAGAAGAGTGGTCAGAAATAATCGAAACTCACCCCCACTTTCTCCAACGCCCCATACTCATCTCCCAAGGAAAGGCCGTGATTGGCCGCCCTACGGAAATGTTACAAACCCTACTTTAGGAACCGTTTAGGCCGACTCATTAATATCCAACGGGAAGCCATAATTGGCCCCCCGCCAGACACAATCAAATCTACCCTATAACGAATTCGCCTTTATCATAGCTCGAATACCCATCTGTTGATGCGGCACACCCAAAGACGATGTAAACTCACTAACGGTAAAAGACGAGTTTGTCACATTCACATTTAGTGACGGTGTCCAGTTATAAATATAACCTCCGGTACTGATAAATCGCACGTACGTATTAGTGGCATAATAATAAATTTCTTTAAGATCTCCCGCACGAACTTCCAATACAGCCGTTTCATAGTCTTGACCTTCAATGGTGAGAGTCACCATATCCGTCACCTCAAACTCAACTTGCCCATCTAGGGCATCCCAATCCTTACCAACATACAAAGGGTAATCAACCCACTTTATATAGTCACCCAAACCAGAAGAATCTAAATACACATCACCATCATCAATTTTATATATAAGCCGATCAGAATTCGTTTCATTCAAATTAGTGTCAAAATAAGTAATGTCCGCAACAATCACAGACTCGCCAAAATGCAAAGAATCAACGTCATACTCCATTTGAGTAAATCCATCTAAATTTCCGGTAGGGGAAAAAACACGATAATCATAACTACCACCATTCTGAAAAATATTAGCCTGAACCACTTCCGGACCATCATCCGAATCACCATCCTCCGGTAACGAACAGCCCAACATACTAAAACCTAATAATAAACCAAAAAATAAACACAAAAACAATTTTTTACTCATAATAACATCTCCAAACTTTATTATATTCGAAATAATATCGAAAATCTAAAACAATAAATTTCATTTTTTTTAAACATAGAAAAAATCCAACGCTCCCTCCCATATAGTGAAAATAAACTAACCCTTTAACCGATTTGCCCAATCAAGCGACGCCTCAATTTGAGATTTCTTCACTTTCTTTGTACGCTCTGCAGGCCCATAGCGCGTCGGCGCAACACGCGGCACTTTTACCAACGTTGGCAATGGATCGTCCAATGTAACGCCATTAAAAAAGGCCAAGAAATCCTCATGAATATCCGTACCGTAAAAATGCTGACTAATCGACGCTAATGAATCACTTTTTTTTGATTCATAAAGTGCCAAAGTAAAGTGATTCGTAGTCAGCCTATAGGGTGTTTTAAACCTAATACCTGAAAGAAATGAATCTCTGATTCGCAAACTTTGAGAAGACTCATCTTCCATATCTAACACTATTTCATAAGCAATATTACCCGTTACTACAATGTAAGACTCAACAAAAGGATGGGTAGACAACATGTCTCTTTGATAGTGAACTTTTATTGCTGGCAAGCCAGATACAGTTGCATCTGAGGTGGCTTTCACACTGCTTAACTGTTCATACGGCAATGGTATACTTCTCGAAATAATCGACCATTCTCCAACCTGAAGTTTATCCTTAAGCCGATTTTCAACAATCGCCTTCCAATATGGTTTTCCAGAGATATCCTCCAGACGGTGAGGAAAAACAAATGCAC
>JAQBTH010000092.1 GCA_027623425.1 bacterium
ATAGATAGGCAGTGAAGCGCAATCAACAATACGACCAATAGTCTTGTGTTCATACCCCAACTATTATACCTTAATCGCGCATAAGTGATAGTAGTGGGTTTAGTGGTTGTCAATAATATTATATTTTGCAATTTTAGATATTTATTTTATAATTTTAAATTCCTTCAAACACCTTTAATACAAGGAGAATAAAATGGCATCACGATTAACAGGAATCGCCATGAATATTGGAAACACGAACGTACTTCGTGGCATCGCACTGCGCGCACTCAGGCCAATTGCGACAATGCCAAGCGCCATTACACACACAAAAATTGATTCACAAGTCGTTGAAAAACCTTCAGAAATGGATCCGCCTACACCAACACATACTCAGGAGGCAGAACACAGGCCATTAGGGCATCAAGCACGCTTGGTTACTGCCACAGGCTTACCTGTACTAAATAGAGACGATGCCGCGCGAGTTCTGGATCGCCCATATTTTGCGGCATTAACAGCAACGCGCAGAATGTATACCACACAAAATACTAATGCAACTGTTGTTCACACAGCGTATAGCGTATAATGACACTATGCGACATGAATTAAGCACCCAAGAACTAGAGGTTATATTGCGTACATTTCGGCACGATATGGCGCCACAAACACCTCAGGAAGAGGTTCTTGCCGACGTGTTAGAACATAGTTTAGGGTTCTATTTTGATCGGGTACCAGATGCCGCAAAAGTGTTTCGCTTATGCCAAGAGAATGGTGACCCTGTATTAAATGACCATGTGGCCTTTAGAAGTATCGGGGTTGGGCCAATTGAAGGAAATTCCATTGTGCGGCTGTTTGAAAATTTAGGGTACACAGTCGAATACGATTCAGATACGGGGAAACCTTTCAATTTTAAGGGGAAAAAGCTAGATGCGGTGTATTTACGACACCCAAGAAACCCCAATATGCCACGTATTTTTGTTAGTCAACTTCGCATAGATGGCGACGATGCCATTGTGCCAGAAGCAGCGGAAATAGTACGTAAAAGTTTAACGGATGCGACCGACCCATTGGCAGGGCTTAGTAAGCAGGCTATTGATGGCATGTTGCCTTCAGACATTGCACATAAGTTGCATGAGCAATGGATTCCACCTGTAAACTTACAGGACTATCTTGCCCTTTTGGAAGACCATGATTCCGAATATGCAGCCTGGGTATTGCATAATAAATTTTGGTTAAATCACTTTACTTTGACTGTAAATGGATTAAATAACACCTTGAATTTTACAGATAAACTAAAGGCCGCGTTTGACTCCAGTAATTCATTTGAAGACGTGCTGCCCTTTTATGAAACCTTTATGAGGAACGAGTTCATTCCCTATTTAACTCAAAATGGCTTTGTATTAAATGCCCCAGATGGCAAGGTGCTCAATGTCAGCCCCGATGGGTTGCTACTGCAGTGTTCAACCAAAGCGGGAAAAGAGCATGAAACATTCCCATGCGGTGGGCAGCATGATGTGGCCACTTCCTATGTGGAGTTTGCCATAAGGGGCTTAACGAGAGATGCCTACCTGGCATTAAAAGAAGAAAACATGACATGGGCCGAGCTAGACCGCACTCACTATCGCGAAGGGTTTGAAACAGCAAACGCCACGACGATATTTGAAAGCACTAATATTCACGATAGACCGAGCGAGGCCCCGTCACTGTGGCAACGACTCACTGACTTTCTGGGAATACAGGTTTAATTCTAACCTAAACGACGCTTTAACCATTTATTTAACGACACGTGATTACGAATGTGTTCGATCATTTCGATTGCATTCTCTATCTGCTGATCACGGGGTTTGGCATGGCACTGTTTCGGAATGGCCGCGCATAATTTTCCTAACCCGTAATTGGTTTTAAGCACCGTCGCGTTATGATAGCCCTTGTAGCGATTTATCCAATGGATGGAATCACGCTGAAAATTCAGTTTAGGGTTGTAATGAATCATAAATGGCAATTGAAACCCATAGGCTAAGTCGTAAAATTCAGGCAAAAAGGCAACGGTTTCAGGAGTTGTGGGATGGTGCAAATGAACCGAAGTCCACTGCTTAATGTGCGGAATCATGTCGTTTAGCTGCTTCAAGCCCGCATAACCGGCAATATCGCGGTATAGTTCTGGTTCGCTCGCCGGCACATAGAGCATAACCACATCCATTAGCGGGGCCACACGTTCCCAATGTTCATGACTGAACAACCCGTTGCTCCAAAACCGCACTTTCTTGCCCGCGTCTTTAAGAGCACGTAGTACAGTGGGCAAGCCTTCAAACAAAAAGGGTTCTCCACCGACTACGTTTACCAAACGTGTGTGTTTAAAGCGCGCGACCAACTCGCCTGAACGTGCCCGCTCCTGCAATGCCCGCATCGCCTTACGATCCACTTGCACAGGGGTGGGCTGATCGGTCGCGCGCTCTTCCGGCCGTGTCATGACGTCTGTTCGCCATAACGGGCAAAAACCACAACGCAAATTGCAACGCTTTGTTAAAACAAGGGTGTCTTGCGACCAATAATCGCGCCAAGTAAGTGACATATTAAACATGATACTCTACCCTCACTAAAAACCCTATGTTATACTCTTCGATATGTCAGAAAAAACACGTATTCAAGCACGTACCTACTGCGGTAATGTGTCTCGGTCTTTACTCAATTCGCCCGTACTACTTCAAGGTTGGGTGGATACCGTGCGCGACCATGGTCATTTATTATTTGCCCATATCCGTGATATTTCCGGTTTGGTTCAAGTGGTTTTCGACCCTGAAACAGATGCGGCAACTTACGCGTTGGCACAGAGTTTACGAAGTGAATTTGTGGTTGCCATTCACGGCACGGTTATTGCCAGAACCCCAGAAAATGTAAACCCGCATATTCCCAATGGGGATATTGAAGTGGCCGTTACACACCTAGATCTTTTATCTAAGGCCAAAACGCCCCCATTTATGATTTCTGAAAAAGACATTGTGAATGCATCTGAAGCAGATACAGACCCAATAGCAGAAAATCAAGACTCAACGAACAGCAAACAGGCGGCTGCAGGAAAAGTAGATGAAGACATTCGTTTGCGCTACCGTTACCTAGAT
This sequence comes from bacterium, assembly GCA_027623425.1. Classification (GTDB taxonomy): domain Bacteria; phylum Margulisbacteria; class Marinamargulisbacteria; order UBA817; family JAQBTH01; genus JAQBTH01. Next base: position 3,099 of record JAQBTH010000092.1, read on the forward strand.
ATTCGTCGCCCGTCTATTCAAAAAAACCTAATTGCCCGAAGCAAAATGGCCCGAGCCATGCGCGAGGTGCTATACACCCATGATTTTCATGAAGTTGAAACACCGGTTCTTACCAAAAGCACGCCAGAAGGTGCCCGCGACTATTTGGTACCCAGCCGTGTGCATGAAGGCAAGTTTTACGCCCTGCCCCAATCCCCACAGTTATTTAAACAGTTATTAATGATCGGTGGAATGGACCGCTATTTCCAAATCGTAAAATGTTTCCGTGATGAAGACTTACGCCCGAATCGCCAGCCTGAATTTACCCAACTGGATATGGAATTAAGTTTTGTAGACGAAGAAACCATATATAAATTGATCGAGGAATTATTGGAGTCTGTTTTTAAAGTTGCGGGTCATACGTTAACTGGGCCATTCCCTAGAATCACTTATGATGAGGCAATGGAATCCTATGGGTCTGATGCCCCAGACTTACGCCCTGGCATGCCTCTTACTGAGGTAACGGATTTACTGCCTAATAGTGGATACAAAATATTCAACATGATTGTGGAAAAGGGCGGTTGTATTAAGGCGATTTGCCTAAAAAACCAGGCCGATGTGCTCAGCAAAAATGTGCTTCAAAATGAATTTGCCATGAAAACCATTCAAAAAATGGGTGGCAAGGGGTTAACGTGGATGAAGTACGAAGACAATGAATTCCAAAGTAATATTGTGCAATTTTTTACGCCAGAAGAATTGGGCGCAATTAAAGACCGACTGGGCATTGAAAATGGCGATGTACTGTTTATGGTGGCCGACACGAATCGACGCACGGTAAATGAGGTATTGGGCCGATTTCGTGTGTTTATTGCGGAGCGCCAAGGCCTGCTTAAATCGAATGTATTTGCCCCGTGTTGGGTGACAGATTTCCCGCTATTTGAACTAAAGGATGGGGCGATTCACAGCATGCACCACCCCTTTACTCAACCCAATGGTCCTTTGCCTGAGGCAGGTGATTCGGCCGGACTCCTGGCATTAAAGGCGCGGGCTTATGACGTGGTCGTGAATGGCCAAGAGCTTGGGGGTGGGAGCATTCGAATTCATGACTCGGCGACGCAACACAAGGTGTTTGAGTTACTTGGATTATCTCAAGATGATATTAAACAGAAGTTTGGCTTTTTTCAGACGGCGTTCCAGTATGGGGCGCCTCCACATGGCGGCTTAGCTTTAGGACTCGACCGTCTTGTGGCGATGGCTCTGGAGACAGAAAGCATCCGAGAAGTGATCCCGTTCCCGAAGAACCGGGCCGCGATATGCCCACTGACAGAGGCTCCGAGTGAAGTCGGTTCCGATCAGCTGACCGAATTGCATCTGAAGCTAACTCCGCGCCCTGAGGTGTAGCACCGTCTATATCCTCGGGAATGCCATCTGCCCATTTTAAAATTCGGGTTTTTGAGGATTGCAGATTTTGAGATTGTGTAATGTCACTGAACATTTTGCCTAACAATTCTATAAAGAGCTGCAATGTTTTTTCGTCATCTTTTGTTATATTACCTTCTGAATTAATTAGAGGTAGAATCTGCATAAAAGTAGCCCCGTTTACTTTAGACAAACTGGTATTATCAACAGTTGACCATTTTTGTGTTAGGTATTCTATTAAATTGCTTTTCCGATCTTCGGCTTGGGTTTGTTCTAACGTCACAGCGGCTAATTCCGTTTTTGACAACATAGTTTCTGGTTCTTCCACATTGTTGAATTCGGGTTTAACTTCTTCGCACATTTGCACCGTCATTATCGCTAAAACCCATTGCTCTTCATTATCAAGAGGCAATGCTTTCAAATAGTCGATTAATTCATCTGGCGTCCATTTGAAAGTCTCTCTATTAACGGCGCTAACTAACTGTTTTTTAAAACAATCAAATTTAAATGCGCTCCAAGCCGTTTTAGTCTCGGCTATTTCGGTAGCAATGCGTCTATACAAAAGTATTTTCATTGTGGAGACCCCCCCAGTTTTATGATATTAGCTGTTGCAATAACCCTGTAAAACGTTTGCCTATTTCATCTCGGTTTACTGCAATGGATACGGCTTTTTTAGTTCCAACTAAAATTACCTTAGTTTTACCACGAGTTATGCCTGTGTACAAGATGTTACGGGTTAGCATCTTAAAATGAGTGGTGTGAATAGGCATTACAACGTAGGGGCACTCCGAGCCTTGGTATTTATGAATCGTCACCGCATAAGCGTGATTTAACTCATCTAAGTTACTAAATTCGTATTCCACCTCTCTACCGTCCATACTTACTACCACTTTTTCCTCGTCTTTATAAATGGCCTTAATTTGGCCCATGTCACCGTTATAGACTTCTCTTTGGTAATTATTCCGCAGCTGCATCACCTTATCTCCCACGTAAAAGGCCTTTCCATCGCGCATTAAATGCTCATTTTTCATGTTGATTAATTGGCTTTGAAGCTGTTGATTTAACACCAT
>JAQBTH010000093.1 GCA_027623425.1 bacterium
GATCATCCGGCAATTTCAGTCGCCCTTCAAGCCTTAGAATTTGCCCACGGGAAACCCGCCATCATACAAGGCGAAGGCGGTTCAATACCAATCATTCACGAATTCAAAACACAGTTGGGTATGGATACCATCCTAATAGGAATGAACTTACAAGAAGACAAAATCCACGCACCAAATGAACAATTTGATTGCCAACATTTTACAAATGGAATACTTACTTCAGCTGTTTTTTTAACACGTTTAGTAAAACCATAGAATGCGGCATTTTTTAAGTAAATCGCAAATGGCAAAGGGTCTACAATGTGAGAAGGCCTTATGGTTACTCAAACATAAAAAATCCGTTTTAACCCCACCGGACATCATGCAACAAGCATTATTTGATCAAGGTCACGAAGTGGGAAAAGTAGCACAAGAACTCTACCCTGGTGGCACACTAGTTCCATTTGATATGAGTCCATTTAATGCAAAGTTCGATTACACGCAATCACTCATTAACGACGGGGTCACAACAATTTATGAAGCTAGCTTTAAAACACAACATTTAATGTGTATCGTTGATATTTTGCATAAAGGGCCAGATGGCTGGGAACTAATCGAAGTAAAAAGCACAACGAGTGATAAAGAAGTGGTACTAGACGATATTGCCATACAATATTTTATATTAACCCAAGTCGGATTCCCAATTGCTAAAACAAACCTGATGCACATAAATCGCGATTATGTACGAGGCAAATCATTAGAAATAGCTGATTTATTTAAACACCTCGATGTCACAGCTGACACACTAGAACGACAAGAGAAACTAAAGACAGAATACCAACGGCTCGTATCCGTAATCACTGACTACAACGAACCCGAAAAACCTTTGGGACAATACTGTCTTTCGCCTTACACCTGTGATGCAAAAGCCTATTGCTGGGCTAACATACCTGCCTATTCCATTTTTAATTTAGCGGGAATGAAGCTCGATCAAAAATTTGAATGGTACAACAAAGGCGTATTAACCTTAGACCAAATGCCAGAAACAGCCCAAATAACAGAAAACCAAACACTTCAAATCAATTCAAGTTTAACCGGTGAAAAGAAAATCAATTTAGTTGAAATAAATCGGTTTATGCAATCCATACACTACCCCATTGCGTATTTAGATTTCGAATCATTTCAAGGTGCAATTCCTCCATTTGAAGGCTCTCGCCCCTACCAACAGCTCCCTTTTCAACACTCTATTCACATCATGAATAGCCCCTTCGACCAACCCAGCCACTTTGAATACCTTGGAGACCCAAAAACAGACCCACGAAAAGACTTAGCCAAAGACTTGTGTAATAAAATCCCTAAAGATGCATGCGTGTTGGTATATAACGCCGCGTTTGAAAAAAGCATCATTAAAGAATTAGCCGATTTATACCCAAAATACGAAGAAAAACTCATGAAAATTCACGATAACATCGTAGACTTAATGCTACCATTCAAAGAAAAGTGGGTGTATTACCCCGAAATGAAGGGAAGTTACTCCATCAAAGCCGTACTACCGGCCCTAGTACCGGAATTGAGTTATGAAAACTTAGAAATTAACAATGGCGCCATTGCAAGCCACACCTATTCTCAGATGCGAAAACACCCCGATAATCCCGAAAATAAAAACACAATCGCTCATTTGCTCTCTTACTGTGAATTAGATACACTGGCTATGGTTAAACTATTTGAAAAACTAACCCAACTCACAAATGAGTCATAAAGGAGATAACGTGGATACCACCCTAAACAAAACTGAATGGAAAACCGCATTAGAATTTGAAGATATACGATATGAAAAATGCCCAGGAATAGCAAAGATCACCATTAATAGACCTGAAGTGAGAAATGCATTTCGCCCAAAAACAGTTAAAGAAATGATAGTCGCCCTTGAAGATGCACGCCATGATAATGAAGTTGGCGTCATTATTTTAACCGGAGAAGGTGAGAAAGCATTTTGCTCAGGTGGTGACCAAAAAATCCGCGGCGAATCAGGCTACAAAGACGAAGATGGCTCTCACCACCTTAATGTTCTTGATTTTCAACGTCAAATTCGCACATGCCCAAAAGCCATAATCGCAATGGTCGCCGGCTTTGCTGTCGGCGGAGGCCACATTCTACACATGATGTGTGATTTGACCATTGCAGCAGAAAATGCGATCTTTGGGCAAACAGGCCCCAAAGTGGGCAGCTTCGATGGCGGTTACGGTGCAAGCTACATGGCGCGTATTGTAGGGCAAAAGAAAGCACGGGAAATTTGGTTTCTCTGCCGTCAGTACGATGCAAAACAAGCCTTAGATATGGGATTAATAAATACAGTGGTGCCCTACGATCAGTTAGAAACAGAGACGCTAAAATGGGCAAGAGAGATTTTAGAGATGTCACCAATTGCCATACGTTGCCTTAAAGCAGCACTTAACGCAGATTGCGACGGACAGGCAGGATTACAAGAATTAGCAGGCAATGCAACCATGCTATATTACATGTCTGAAGAAGGCCAAGAAGGGCGAAATGCGTTCGTTGAAAAGAGAAAACCCAATTTTGGCAAATTCAACCGACAAAGTTAGGTAATTTCACAATTCACCAAAGACAGGTATAATAAGACTATCGTGGACATTAAAAAAATCATCAGAAAAATAGGAATTTGGATCGCCATCATCATCGGCGGGTTCATTTTAGGGTTTATTATGGCCACCATCATTGGGCGCTATACACCTGAACGCTTTAGCGCAACTAAGAGTAAAAGCTTTGAAAAACCAATAGAGGAAGTATGGCGTGTTATTCGAAACATCGAGGGCTATTCCGATTGGAAACCGGGCGTAAAACGCGTGGAAATGCTAGGTAAGAATTCAGACGATTACCCAAGATGGCGAGAAGTATATAACGATGACAGCAGCACTATATTTGAAGTTACAAATATGTATGAATTTGAAATTATGGAAGTACATATTGATGACGACACATCACCCATTAAAGGGGCGTGGATATATAAATTCTCTGATCATAAAGGAAACGGAATACTTCAGATAAAGCAATTCTCAATTATAGAAAGCCCTTACAGACGATTTGAAGCAAAATATATTCATGGGCACCATACCATAATTACCAAACTACTATTTGCGTTAAGCAAGCAATTTGAATCCATTTCAGATCTTTAAATGTTACATACGTTCTGGTGCAGATACACCAAGAATAGATAAACAGTATTGCATTGCTTCACGCGTTTGATACGCTAACTTAATACGCCAAACACGAGTCGCGTCATGTTCACAACTCACGATTGGGCAAGACTCATAAAAACTATGAAAGTACCGCCCCAGCTCTAGTACATAATTTGCGATGGTGTGCGGTTTTAATTGAGTGGCCGCCAGCTCAATTTCTTGTGGTAAACGCAATATATGCATCGCCAATTGATGTTCATTTGGGTGAATTTCCTCAGCAAAAGCAAGCATCTTCACACTAGACGGTACAATACTCAGTTCTTGCTCTACCTTCGCCAATAAACTACAAATACGGGCATGACCATATTGAATATAATACACCGGGTTGTCAGAGCTTTGTGCCGTTGCCACACCCAAATCAAAATCCAATTGCGTGTCAGCACTTTTATGAATCAAAAAGAATCGTGTGGCATCGCCACCTATTTCAGCGATCACATCTTCAAGCGTTATCATATCACCAGTACGTTTACTCATACGCACCTGTTCTCCATTACGATACAACGACACGAGCTGCCCTATAATAATAGACAATTTATCTTCATCCTTATCAGTTAGGGCCGCTAAGGCTGCTTTTACACGGGCCACATACCCATGATGATCAGCCCCCCAAATATTGATTAACTTATCATACCCTCGATTAATCTTATCGTAATGATAAGCCACATCAACAGCAAAATAGGTCTTCGAACCATCAGACTTTATTAAAACACGATCTTTATCGTCTCCAAAGTCTGTACTTCGAAACCACAAAGCACCATCTGCGTCATATCCATACCCAGAGTCTCTAACAGCCTGCAGACCGCGATCAACGCGCCCATCTGCGTACAAACTCTTTTCGGAAAACCACTGATCAAATTCCACGTCAATACTAGCCAATACGTTTTGCTGATGCTCCACCATATATTCAACAGGGTCAACGTCCAATTCGGCCAATTCTTTAATATAATGGCCATGGTACCCATTCTCAGGAATTGGCTTGCCCTCACGTGCGGCAGCAACACTGTCATATAAAATATTAATCTGATTTCCAGCATCATTAATATAAAATTCTTTACTTACCTCATGCCCCACAACTTGCAAAAGTCGGGCCGTCACATCGCCTAATACGGCCCATCTTCCATGCCCGATGTGCAACGGACCAGTCGGATTTGCTGACACATATTCAAGCAATATCTTCTTTGGAGCAATAGCATATTTAAACTCATCATCAAAGAAATGAACCAGTTTCGATTGAAGCGCTCCTACAGTCCATTTGAAATTAATAAATCCGTTTAAAGAAGAGGCCTGTAACCCCATTTTTGCTGCGTAATTACTATTCCAGTCTGCTACCAATTGCTCTGCAATTTGCTTGGGTGATTTTTTAAACGCTGGCGCTAATTTAAATGCAACATTTGTGGCGTAATCACCATGGTCAGCCTGTCTGGGCGCTTCAATCGTAATATCAGGCACATCACCGATGTTCAATGCCGATAACATATTGTTTAATTCACGCTTTAAAGTAACTTCAATCATACAAAACTCTCCAAATAGACACTATTGGCAGGCATTATACCATCAAAACTAAAGCTGTGCAGATTGTGAATAAGCAAAAAAACCTATCGATCCATTTTCGCCGTAATACGTTCACGAATTTCCATTGTATTAAACAACATTTCATATAACATAACCCGAGTTAACAGCGCATTCGGATTCAAAGATGAACCAGACGAAATCATGCGTTCTTTCAGAGCAGCCGCAATGTATGGGGCATTTGTAAAATGACTACCTATATCAAGATACGGTAACGACAACACCGCGTCTGAGCCTTGCTCAGGTAGATCAACATCCTTTAACAGCTTCACCAAGCTAATTATGGCATCAATTTTACGCACATGATCATTAACACCAAATTCTGAGCTACTACGAGGCTCTATAGCCCCATTACGAACTAACGTGCGAATAGGACGATATATACCATCTCCCCAGTTCACATCGGAATAGCCCAACTTACCGAACCATTTGGAAGACGGTTTTAAAATATCATATGCAACACGCACAAACTCAGCCTTTGTCACCAATTCATCAGGCCCAAAAACAGAGTGATATGGTGCTAAACGGTAAAATTTCATAATCGCACTACCGTCTCTAAAGGGGTGCCCTACCATATCGGAATACCCTTCTAAATAGTACACATCATAGACACGACGAAAATCATGTAATTTTATTCGAAACCGATTCCGGCCAGGTTGCAGTTTAATTTGCTCTTTAAAGGTAGCTGAAG
>JAQBTH010000015.1 GCA_027623425.1 bacterium
ACGTTAAACGCAAAGACCCACTTAATGAGTCAGTAATGTCATTTGCCAACCACCCAGTCATTTTGTATTGATTACCCAAACGGTATCCCTGAGTGTTGTAGCCTGAACGAAGTACCGCGCTAAATTGAGATCCCCACGTTTGGCGCGGGTTCGGTAGCGTGCCTTTTACTGTAAACCCAGGTAGGAAATCAATGGTTCCAGAACCCAGCTGCATTGGGTATGCAAGCGGGCCTTTGTCATCGGCCGTAACCGTGCCAACAGGAACAGATACACCCGCATTTAATAACAGTTCATATGTGGGTGTTTTAATGGATTGATAAATACCCGATGCCTGTAAATCACCAAACCCTTGGAACCCACGACGGAAATGGTTTACTTGAGAGCTTTGGTGGTTGTGGCTCATTGATTGGCTGATAAAAGGAATCATCAAAGACCCTGTGAGTGAATCAGAAATCCCATACATAACACCAAAAATATGCTTATCTGATAGCATAAAACGCGGCGAAACAACATAGCGGCTGTCTGCGATCGCATCTTGTTGATTGACTTCAGAAACCTGAGAGCGAAGCCCCTCCATTTCCATTCTCATATAACGATAAGATGTCATCCATTCGCCTTTTTCATGGATGTGATCGCCCATGACACCGATGGGTGCGTGGTCAGATGCCGCATCCTGATGGGGTTGAGCTGCAAATACCTGCGTTGAAACCAGTACTAATGCCAGTACGACGGGAAAAAACTTATCAAATTTCACTTTTTGACTCCTTCTAACAATATTAATATATAAATGATTTATAAATCGATCATAACAGGTTTAAAATCAGTCTTCCACCCATAATCGCGCAGGCAACTTTTACAAGTATAAAAAAATATTTGGTAGAGCAGCGTTTAAGAATTTGCGTGCCAGAAAACGTGCCAAGCACCACGCCGCCAGACATAAGAACTAAGAGAATCCAGTAGGCCTTGTAGTCGAACCCCAACGCAAAAAAGATTGGGAATTTAACGATATGGATGAGAATTTGGCATGCTGCTTTTGTCGATACAATTTCCTCTTTGGAGAAATCATCCCGAATAAAAAACGGAGCAAGCATGGGGCCAGTCGCGCCAACCAGGCTGCCGGCACAACTTGAAATGAGTCCTAAGAAAAAATACCCGGTGATAGGCAATTTAATAGGGGGAAGCTGTTTGGGTTTAAACGCCACATACAACAGTAACAATCCCACTATGCCAAGCAACCATTCGGGCCGCGCGATTTGCGTTAATAGCCAATAACCTAGTCCACCACCAATGGGAACTCCCAATAGAAATCTTACGAATACACGTTTGTTGACGTATTTTGCCAGTACCAAGGTCCGTGAAATATTGCTTACAAATTGAACGACTCCATGAATGGGAACAAGTGTGGCTAGAGGCATGAAGAACGTCATTGCCCCAAGCAATAATACGCCACCGGCCATTCCTACCATTCCAGACACCGTTGCGGTTATAAAAGAGGCCAGCGTTAATATCAGTTCCATACCTAAGTCCATATTTTATCTCCTCATACACACGTCTTATTGCTACACTGAAGTGATGCCAAAATTACCCTTTAAACATGACAAAAGCCACTATCCAGAATATCACGCCCTATTGTGTCGCATACACAGCGATTTGGAAACGATTGCGTACGAATTAGAATCCCATACCGTAAATCAGCCATCAGGTACGGTTGATCCCGATATTGTATTTGATGCGATACCCATACTTAGAAAGTTAAAAACCGCGCTAGAGGCGACGGCTCAATCCAAGAGTTTTTTCAAAACCAAATAATCTACATAAATTATTTGTAAAAATTATTAAAAAATGATATTCTTTCATTGGAAATCCATAATCATGAATTTAGTTCGACATCTAATGAAATGCTAACCTTATGGTTTTCGATAATATATATAGACAAAAGGATGACTAAGTTAAGACGATAAGAAGATTCACCCATATTCAAGGAGGCTTTTATGCGGAATTCCCTACACCCCGTTTTATTCCTACGCCGTATCGGAAAATTATCATTATTATTGAGTTGTATTGCATGCGTTGTTGCAATCCCTAAACCTGTTAAAGCGGGGCTTCATCCCCCCAGAGTTATTACAGGAACCTATAAAGAAGATATCGATGGCAATCGCCCCTTTAAATGTTGGCGAGAAGAAAACTGTTGGTGGACACGCAGTGCATATTCATCCCCAAAACCCTACGTGGTAACCACGCATAAAGATAGCGCGCGTGAGTGGTACAAGCGTCAGCGCATTTAAGTTTTAATTAAAATACCGTATTATTTAGGGCATGGATAAACGCGTCTGTCATATTTTATATACAACCAAACGCCCCGAAGTGGTCTTTGCCAAAGGGGACGCAATGCGATTGTGGGATACGAATGGAAAAGAGTACCTGGATTTCGTAGGTGGATGGGCCGTGTGCGCGCTAGGTCACTCACCGAAGGTATTAGTAGACGCGATTCAGAACCAAGCCGCCACTTTAATTAACGCAAGCCCTGCTTTTTTTAATGTGCCAATGTTGGAGTTTGCAGATGCATTATGCAATGCCATCGGAAAAGACAAGGTGTTTTTTATGTCGACGGGGGCAGAAGCCAATGAAAGCGCCATTAAATTAGCACGAAAATTCGGGCAAAAAGAAAAGGGTGGAGCCTACAAGATCATCACAACCCTAGGTGCGTTTCATGGTCGCACTTTAGCCACAATGTCCGCAACAGGTAAGCCACAGTGGGAGCCATTGTTTGCGCCAAAAGTACCCGGGTTTACCCACGTGCCTTTAAATAATATCGACGCAATGAGAGGCGCCATAGACGCCCAAACCTGTGCCGTAATGATTGAATTGATTCAAGGTGAGGGCGGGGTCAATGAATGCACCCATGACTATGTGAAAGCGTTACGCCAATTATGCGATGAGAATAATATTCTTTTAATAATTGATGAGGTGCAAACAGGTATTGGGCGCACGGGTCATTTACTGGCAACTGAACTTTATAATGTATCAGCTGATATTATTACTCTAGGTAAGGGCATCGGCGGCGGGGTTCCACTGTCTGCGATGTGTTGCAATTCCGAACTTGATATTTTTGAGCCGGGTGATCAAGGTGGTACGTACACCGCACAGCCGTTAGTAATGGCCGCAGGATTGGCAGTTTTAAACGCCGTGAATACACCAGCCTTTTTAGCGCATGTGCGTGAAATGGGGGCTTATCTAAAGCAACGGTTGCAGGAAATAGGGCTAAGTAATGTAAGAGGGCAGGGCCTATTGATTGCTGGTGATATCGAAGGTCGCGCACAGGACATCGTCCAAACCTTATTTGAGCAAGGCATTATTCTGAATGCACCCAATCCCAATTCAATTCGTTTCATTCCCCCACTCATTGTCGAACGCTCGCATATCGATGCCGTTATTGATGCGATTAGGCCGTTTGTTTAGGTTCGAAACTAATCCAGCCTAGACGATGGAATATTAACGCTTCTCAATTTGGATTGTATTATGTTAATATATGACCACAAAATCACTTGAATGGAGGTCGCTATTACCATGGCAATCGAGTTTTATAACGTTAAGAAGAGAAAGAAAGTTTCTATCAGCGAATCAGACGTGAAAAAGGCAAAATATGAGCGTAAATTGAGCGATGGAAGCGTACAAGTTCGTTATGCATTCCGTGCACAAGACGATGACGGTACTAACCTAACAAAATTCTGCAGCAAAGTAGATTGGGACGCTGTTAAAGCTCCTGAAGAGAAGTAACTGCACTTCATCTTTGAATGCAATGAAGCCCCTCGAAAGAGGGGTTTTTTGTTGATACACTAGAAATATGGCGCAACAAAAAACAATCAAATCGCCTATACACTTCTCTGGTATAGGCATTCATAGCGGTAATCCTGTCAGTGCGACCATTTTCCCGGCGCCGGCTAACACGGGGTTTGTATTTGTACGATTGGATCAAAATAATGCAAAGATTCCAGCGAGCCCAGATAATCTATCCGAAAATCTGTTGCGTGCCACACGTTTATGCGCCAACGGTGTAACAGTTGATACTCCAGAGCACATTTTAGCCGCGCTCTACGGGCTTGGTGTCAGTAATGCAATCATAGAGTTAGATGCGCCAGAGGTGCCCATTCTAGATGGAAGCGCAGCGCCCTTTTGCCAAGAATTATTAAAAGTGGGCCTTGAAGAGCAAGGGCTAAACGCAATTCCAATCCAAATAACAGACCCAATAATCGTTGAAGATGGGCCCGCACAAATTGTGATTTTGCCTTGTGAGACATTTAAAATTACCTATATTTTAGAATATGACGATGCGGTAGTGGGGCAGCAAACAGTTCATTTCACGATAACGCCAGATACGTTTGCCGACGCAATTTCACCAGCACGAACATTTGGGTTTACTCATGAAATAGATGCCCTACGCAAGGCAGGTTTGGCCAAAGGCGGGCGTCCTGGTGAGAATGCGATTTTAATTTCTGAACACGGCTATGACACACCAATACGTTTTGAAAACGAGTGCGCCACCCACAAAGTGCTCGATATTATTGGCGATTTCGCCATACTCGCACGGCCGCTCAATGGCCATATTATGGCCATTCGTTCAGGGCACGCGCTAAACGCAAAGGCCGTTCAAGCCATACAAGAACGGTGCTAAACTAGTCGTCGGACAATTCCAAATCGTCGATATCGTACCCATCTTCTTTTAACACGTCGATTCGCTCTTGGGCCAAATCCTTTAACTCACGGGCTAACTTGCGATTCGCGCGTGATACGGTATTAAGATGGCCCTGCAACGCCGCAATTGCTTGGTGCAACGGTACGCCTTCTTCTTCCTCGTTCATCCCAGCACCATCTTCAACAGCTAATTTTTCTTTGTTTGATTGCAGGTCTCCATCACTTCGTTGCCCTCGTTTAACCCGTTTTTTATCGCGCTCAATATCGTTTACAACACCACTAAAAGCCGCCGCAAACGCCTCTGCCGATTTTGCAGAGTGTTGCTGTGCAGCCGCGGAGTGCTGTGTGTGTGATGCGCCGTTATTTTGTCCAACTCCCCCAGTGTGACCCCCAACCATACGCGTTCTCCCTTACTGGTTTAACAAGCGGTCTGCAACCATAAGTGCAGAGTCTTTTTGCTCATCCGATGACATAATCGATTCTTTAATGGTATTTACCATCTCCGAATCTTTACTGCTAAGTTCTTTTCCAATAACGCCTTCAAGTTTTAACGCTAACATCACTTGGGCATAAATGATTTTATCTTCATCCCGTCCAAGATGGGGGAGGACTTGTTTTAAAATACTGATATAACGTTGGTGTCTTGCGTCCGTAGACGCGTCTAACTGCTCCACATCCATTGCCGAACTGGTTTGGGTGGTGGTTGTCGCATTAGGTTGTGTTTCTAGTACTTGCTCGTCCATATTAGTCACTCTCTTTATTTATTATACACATAATATATCGATTAGTTCGGGGTGAATCTTGCATGACGAGTTGAAAGGGCAATTAAAATATCGATTCCGAAAATTCCACTAGGATCTTTTTAAAGGTTTCATAATCCACGCTATACAATATATTTCGACCACGTTTACGTGACTTGGCGATACCAGCGCGTTTTAAAGTATTGAGATGATGGGAGGTTGTAGACTGTTCAAGAAAAAAATGTTTTTCAACATCCTGGGCACACATTTCCGTGTTCTTTTTGAGTAATCGAATAATTTCAATTCGGTCCTCATTCGCAAGTGCCTTAAAGAGGCGAATACTTCTTTCATTTAAGTCTGACATAAATTCTCCTTATTACCGAGATAAGGTCTTAACGCTTTTGGAATTGAAATGCTACCGTCTGCGAGTTGGTAATTTTCAATTATTGCAGCTACCGTTCTACCGATCGCAAGTCCAGAACCATTTATGGTGTGGGCAAATTCTGTGCCGTTTTCACCCTTTACCCGTATCATAGCGCGTCGTGCTTGAAAGTCTAAAAAGTTTGAACAGGACGAGATTTCTCTGTATGTATCTTGGGATGGGAACCACACTTCCAAATCGAAGGTCTGTGCAGATGCAAATCCCAAATCTCCTGTGCAAAGCGATGCAACGCGATAGGGCAGTTCTAATTCTTGCAAAATGGTTTCGGCATCCGCCAAAAGTTGCGCCAAGGCCTCCTTCGATTGTGTCGGGCTTACCACCTGCACCAATTCCACCTTATGAAATTGATGCAACCGTATAATACCCTTGATATCTTTACCGTAACTTCCTGCTTCCTTTCGAAAACAGGGCGTTGCGGCTGTTAACTTTATCGGTAAATCTTCCGGAGACATTATAGATTTTCGATATAAGTTGGTAAGTTGCACCTCCGCAGTGGAACTTAGCCAGTAATCAGTGCCTTCGATTTTGTACAGGTCATCGGCAAACTTAGGAAGCTGTCCTGTGCCAATTAACGCATTTGTGTTCACCAACGCTGGCGGTATCACTTCGGTGTATCCATGCCGGTCGGTGTGTATGTCGAGCATCAGTTGGGTGACAGCGCGTTCCAATCGTGCACCCATGCCCGTCATAACAACAAATCGTGAGCCCGCAATTTCAGTTGCTTGGTCGAAAGACATCAAGCCTGCAGACTCACCTAAAACCTCATGGCTTTTCGGTGTAAATGCAAACGATGGTGGCGTACCGTGAGTTTTGACGATCACATTATCGTCTTCAGACTTGCCTATTGGAGTTGCATCCAATGGAACATTTGGCAGTTGCAGTGCGGCCTCTCTCTGCGCCGATTCTAAGTCTTGAACAGCACCTTGAAGGGATTTTATTTTTTGAGAGATTTCTGCTAGTAATGTGCGCTCTTCATCAGAGGGTTTTCCCTTTGGCGTTTTGGCATTTCGTTCTTGCTGCAACACCTCAAGTTCTTGAGCCGCAGCGCGCCATTCATTGTCGATGCGCACGAACGTATCCAATAGCGCCAAATCCGTGCCGCGGTTACCAAGTCCATATTTTACCGTTTCTAAACGGTTACGAATGATATTAGGATCTAACATGATGTATGTGGTACGCCCCTAGTATTTTAAAGTATAAAGATTTTTGTGCCACAATCTCAAGTACTTCGCTTATAGCCAAGTCATTTATGTCCCCAACGATATCAATAAAAAATAAATAATCACCCATCGCATTTTTGGTGGGTCTAGATGCAATCTTGCTTAAATTGATGCCTCTTGAGGCAAATTCCCCCAGTGCAGTATGTAGGCTGCCGGGTTGGTCTTTCTTGGTTGAAAAGACGATTGAAATCACCTGATTCGATTGGTCTTTGCTGAAATCTCTTGCACTCGAATCACCCAATGTAATCAAACCAAATAGGGTCTGATTTGATGTGTGATCTTCAATGCATGAGGCCAAAATCTGCAGGTTATGCCGTGTGGCCAACTCTTCAGGCCCAATCAGAGCAGCTGGCACCTGCGCCGCATCTAATTTACTCACAGCGTCTGCTGTGGAACGCGTCGGCACAAGGTGTGCGCTTGGGCAGGTACGGGTTAAATAGTGTGCGCATTGCGCTAGGGGTTGTGGGTGGGAATAGATGTCGGTTAACTGATCAGGTAGGAACGCTTGTTTGGCCATTAGGAAGTGGTGAATGGGGTACTGTATGCCCTCAGAAATCACGATGTTATCAGTGCCTACCAGCAAATCAAATACGGGCGTAACAATGCCTTCGATGGAGTTTTCCATGGGCAAGACAATTGAATCAACCTCTTTTGCGATAAGGGCAGAAACAAGCGCTTGAAATGACGGGTAAGGTGCCGGTGCACCTGTTTTTCCAGAGTCGGTTAAGAAATGGAGCAATGCCCAATAAGAAAAGGTACCTTCAGGGCCTAAATACCCAATTTTGGTCATACGATCTCAGGATAAAGTGGGTAAGCCTTACATAATGCTGAAATGTCGCGTTGTGCAGTTGCATACACATCGGCATCTTCAATATTTGATAATACGTTATTTACAATGCGCGCCACTTCAACCATATCGGCTTCTTTGAAACCACGTGCCGTTACTGCAGGAGCGCCAAAACGAAGGCCACTTGTAATAAATGGGCTTTGAGTATCAAATGGAACCGCATTTTTATTAACCGTAATACCAAGCTCATCTAAGGCTTCTTCAGCCACTTTTCCGGTTAATCCACGATTGCGTAAGTCAACAAGCACCAAGTGATTGTCTGTTCCACCTGTAAGAATCTTAAAGTTATTAGCGATCATTGCATCAGCAAACGCGCGGGCATTGGCCACAACTTGTTTTTGGTACTCTTTGTATTCAGCGCTTAACGCTTCTTTAAGCACCACTGCTTTAGCAGCAATCACATGCATCAATGGACCACCTTGTAAGCCAGGGAATACCGCTTTATTGATTGCCTTTGCGTGTTCTTCTTTACACAAAATTAAACCGCCACGTGGCCCGCGAAGTGTTTTATGGGTTGTTGTTGTAACGATGTCTGCATGGGGTACTGGAGACGGATGAAGCCCGGCAGCAACTAAGCCCGCAATATGCGCCATGTCTACCATAAATAAGGCGCCAACACTCTTTGCAATTGCTGCCATGCGTTCAAAATCAATAACACGCGGATACGCAGACGCACCACCCACAATTAGTTTCGGTTTATGCTCATGGGCCAAGGCTTCCATGCTCTCATAATCCAATAGTTCAGTTTCTTTATTAACACCATAGTGAACCGCATTAAAATACTGCCCAGAAATACTAACTGGAGACCCATGTGTAAGGTGCCCACCTTGGGATAAGTCCATTCCTAGAATGGTATCACCCGGTTTCAAAAAGGCCAGATACACTGCTAAATTTGCGGATGCACCACTGTGCGGTTGTACATTCGCGGCGTCCGCACCAAATACTTCCTTAGCGCGGTCGATTGCAATTTGCTCTACTACATCCACATGTTCACAGCCACCATAGTAACGTTTACCTGGCAGGCCTTCCGCATATTTATTCGTAAGCCACGTTCCTTGGGCTTGCATAACAGCGAGGCTAGTGAAATTTTCCGAGGCGATCATTTCGATCTTATCTTGCTGACGACTCAATTCATTCGTAAGCGCTTTTGCTAATTCTGGATCAAAATCATTAATATGGATCAACGCTTTCAGTTGAGTTTGAGTTTCAGACATAAAGTAGCCTCCTAAATATAGTAGTCTTATTGTAACCTAGGAAACCAGTTGCTTAAAGCCCTACTAATTGTCGCGCGCTCTGAATCGTCCGTTGCGCAATTACCCGGGCTTTTTCGGCACCTTTTTTTAAGACCTCATCCACATAAGATGGATCTGCAAGTAGTGCCTGGCGTTTTTCGTGAAATGGGCGTAAGGTCTCAATCAGTTGCGCGGCACATTCTTTTTTACAGTCAAAACAGCCAATTTCACCTTTGCGGCATGCGGCGTCAATTTCGCTTTGACGCGTTTTGGCACTAAATAATTTATGATAGCCAAACACAGAGCAAATATCAGGGTTTCCAGGGTCATTTCGACGCACGCGGTTCGGGTCTGTTACCATTTTTAGAACCAATTTTTCAATTTCATCAGGCGACGCTGTGACTGGAATCGTGTTGCCGTAACTCTTAGACATCTTTCGCCCGTCAGTCCCAGGAATAGCCGGTGTTTCAGTTAAGATTTCCATCGGTTCCGGAAATGCCCCCTTATATAGATGATTGAATCGACGGGCAATTTCACGGGTTAATTCTAAGTGCGGCAACTGGTCTTGCCCAACAGGTACAACATCAGCCTCATACAATAAAATATCAGCTGCTTGAAGGACGGGATACCCTAAAAATCCATAGGTATTCAAATCCTTATCCTTAATCTCTTCCATCTTGCTTTTATAGGTGGGCACCCGTGTAAGCCAGGGGAGAGGCGTCATCATGGATAGAATTAAGTGCAGTTCGCAATGTTCAGGCACATCAGATTGGTAGCAAAGGGCGCATTTTTCAGGGTCAATACCCACCGATAATAAATCAATCACTAAATCACGCTTGTCTGCACGCAGTTTTTCAGGATTTTCATAGACGCTAGTAAGCGAATGGTAGTCCACAATTAAAAACACAGAATCATAGTCATCTTGCAGATTGACCCAATTAGAAACGGCACCAAGGTAGTTGCCAAGGTGCATTTTTCCTGTTGGCTGTATGCCGCTTAATAGTCTCTTTTTCGCCATAATACTCCAAGTATACAATAAAACAGGGTATAATAGAGCCGCTATGATGACATTCTTAATTTACATGGCATTGCCGACCTTTTTTATTGCGCTATTAGGGTGTGTTTTATTTACTCCTGTGGCAAAGCGGCTTTCCAATCGGTTTCACATTCACGACCACCCATCTGAACGCAAGATGCATGATAAATCCCTGCCTTTATTAGGGGGGATCGCGCTGTATTTAAGCGTTAGTTTATCGTTAATTGCCCATTTGCCTTTTGATAGTACCTTGTTCACTATATTAGCAGGCGCAACCTTCGCAACGCTTCTTGGTATTTGGGACGATATTTACGGATCGTGGCCCTATATTAAGTTGGCGATACAAGTATGTATTGCAATATTTACAGTAAAAATGGGCATCACCATTTCGTTTTTACCGCACCCGTTCACGGCAGGAATATTATCTCATCAGTGGGTATCTATTCCCTTAACAGTATTATGGATTGTTGGCATTATGAATACATTTAACCTTATTGATGGATTGGATGGGCTCGCGGCGGGCGTTGGGGGAATTTCTGCAGGGTTCTTAGCGCTCATTGCGGTGCAACA
Source organism: bacterium (assembly GCA_027623425.1). Lineage (GTDB taxonomy): Bacteria > Margulisbacteria > Marinamargulisbacteria > UBA817 > JAQBTH01 > JAQBTH01. Next base: position 10,780 of record JAQBTH010000015.1, read on the forward strand.
GGGGCATTTCTCTGTGGCCGTTTTTGGCATTGCCATATCTGGCGCATGCCTTGGGTTTTTGCGATACAACTTTTCCCCGGCCCAAATCTTTATGGGCGATACTGGAGCCATGTTTTTAGGTTATATGTTAAGCGTGGTTTCAATTATAGGGGTTATGAAAAGTAACGTGGCCATATCACTTTTGATTCCCATATTGGTACTGGGAATACCTATTTCTGATACACTTTTTGCAATCATTAGACGCGTGAAGAATGGGCAAGCAATATTTAAGCCGGACACCGAACATGTGCACCACAAACTAATAGGAAAAGGCTTTTCAGCGCGCCAGGCAACATTGGTGTTGTATAGCTTAAGCGCGTTATTAGGTGCGCTTGCATTAGGAATAAGCCTACCTTTAAAATTTGCGTCATTGTATTTGGGGTTAGCCGCCATAGCGATTGGCGTGACTGCGTCAGTCATGTACCGGAGACGTGGCGGGTTATTTTAGACTTAACGATCTAACAAGCACGCAACGCGCCGCCCTTGCGCCCATTCTTCAAGCTCCGGTTCGTGCTGCTTACACTGATCCATCACCATGGGACAACGCGTGCTAAACCGACACCCTTTAGGCAGATGAAACGGGCTAGGTACTTCGCCTTTAAGTGGTATAGATTCATTTTTTGCACTAGGGTCGGCACTCGGGATGGCCGCGATTAATGCTTGGGTATACGGGTGTTTAGGCGTTCGAAACAACTGTTCAGGAGTGCCTTCTTCCACAATTTTACCCAGGTACATAATGCACACACGGTCACAGGTCTGCGCCACAAGCCCTAAATCATGACTAATCATCAAAACACCCATACCGTACTGCGTTTGAAGGCCCTTTATGAGTCGCATAATTTGCGCTTGGACAGTAACATCCAAGCTAGCGGTGGGTTCATCGGCAATCAGTAAGCGCGGTTCCATTGCTAGCGTAATCGCAATCATAATACGCTGACACATACCCAAGCTACATTCGTGCGGGTATTGGCTCATTCTCGCTTCGGGATCGGTTAAATTCACTTGCCGTAGCAATTCAATTGCTCGATTTGCTGCGTCTCCCTTTGTACCACCATGGTGCAACAATATCGTTTCAATCATTTGACTACCAATGGTAAACACGGGGTTTAGGGCCGCTTGGGCATTTTGAAAAATTAATCCAATTTCTTTTCCTCGAATGTGTCGCCATTGGGCTTCCGTGCCACCAAGCAACTCGTTTCCGTTCCATTTGACCGAACCGGAACAGCGGGCGGTTTTAGGCAATAACCCCATGATGGAATGGGCCGTCACACTTTTCCCAGAACCGGATTCCCCCACAATACCAACAAATTGGCCTGGTGCGACAGAAATTGAGATGCCATCTACCGCACGAAGTTGGCCATCATCGGTATCAAAATTGGTAATGAGATTGTCTACTTTTAACATGGGTTTAGTATAGCAAACTAACGGCCAATAACCTTCTGAATTGCGTCACCCAAGAAATTAAAGGCAAGAACGGTCAGGGTAATAAGCACGCCAGGTACAATCGACATCCAAGGTGCTTGGCCCATAAAAGCCAAACTGTTTTCCAACATATTTCCCCAACTCGCATGGGGCGGCTGTACACCCAAACCTAAAAAACTGAGCACTGATTCCGCCAAAATAGCCCCACCCACACCCAAAGTCGCCGCCACAATTACCGGGCTAATGGCATGGGGCAAGATGTATTTGCCTAACAGGCTTAGTGTGCCAATCCCTCTGGCCTTGGCTGCCACCACGAATGGCCGCGACTTTATGCTTAACACTTCTGCCCGCACCAATCGCGCAATGCCCATCCAACTTGTAAATCCAATCACCAACACCACGGTCACCATGTTTGGCCCTAAAATAATCTGCAACGATAGAATTAGAAAAATACTTGGTATCGCTAACATCACATCCACGAATCGCATCATCCATTGATCCATCATTCCTCCACGGTACCCGGCAACAAGACCATACAAGGTTCCCACTGACACCGAAATCGAAATCGACATTAAACCGACTAGTAAACTAATGCGTCCGCCATAAATCGCGCGCAGTAAAATATCCCGATTCAAATCATCTGTGCCAAACCAGTGTTGCCAGTTTGGGGCCGCAGGTTCAAGTAGCAAATTCGGGTTAAAGTAGTTGGGGTCCAATCCAGGCACAAGCGGCACAAGCAAACCAAGCACCGCTAATAGCGCCAGGAAAATCACCGATGCCAGGGCGAACTTATCAGTTTTCAGTACGTGGATCAATTGCTGCATAACTCACATCCGCAAATAAATTTCCCATTACAATCAATACGCTAGATAATAACAATGTGCCCATTAATACGGGGTAATCACGACTAAATACCGCCGCTACACCCAATTGCCCCATTCCAGGCCACGCAAATATATATTCAATCACAAAGCTGCCACTAATTAACCCGGGTAACCCAAGGCCCAAAAGCGTGATGACCGGTAAAACCGCGTTTTTGAATGCGTGGCGAAACAATAGCCGTTTGTCACCAATTCCCCGTGCACGCGCGGCTAAAATATAATCTGATTTTAGGATGGCAATGACACCACCGCGATAGTAACGGGTTAGCCCTGCAATTTCACCAATAATAATAGTCAGAAGTGGCAGCGCTAAATGAGACAATACACTACCAGATTGTTGCCACCACGAGGCGCCATATAAGAACGGGTCCATGTACCCTGAACTAGGGAATAAACCCAGTTTCAGCGATAAACTTAAAATCAACATGAGCCCCAACCAAAATGTAGGCACGGCAAATCCAATAAACGAAAAGATTGTAACCGCACGATCAAACGTTGATCCGGCCCGCCAACCTGACCATAAACCCAACGGCAATGTGATAAGCAGTATGCATGCCAAAGAACTCAAAGAAAGTATTAGGGTGGCGGGCAGACGTGCAAGAATAGTCGATAGCACCGGTTGACCTGTCGTGTAGGAATACCCTAAGTTACCTTTTAATACTTCTTTAATCCAATAAAAATATTGCAATATAATGGGCTTATCCATACCTAAGTTTTGGCGAATTTGTGCCATGTCTTGCGCTGTAACGCTAGGGTCCATCATCATTGCAGTGGGGTCACCGGGTGCCGCATGCATAATTAAAAAGGATAAAAAGGTAATGCCTATAATCAGTGGAATAGCACCCAAAAGCCGTTGTTGAATAATCCGTTTCACTAGCGCATTAAAGTGGGTTTAAGATACACATCTTCTATATCATCAATTACACCCAATGGCCCTGGGTTTTTCATCAATCCACCCACATACGTATGTGAGGCGCCAATCACGTCTGCATGATACAAGAAATAATAAGGGATATCTTCAGTAATTTCTTGGTAAATTTGGCGATAAATACCCTTGCGTTTAACCTTGTTTGTTTCGGTTCGGCCTTCTTCTAATAACGAGTCTACTGTTGAGTTGCGATCCCCAATATAGTTGAAGCCAGTAGGGTACTGCGAGCTATGCCAAATGCTATACGCATCCGGGTCGATACCCAAGCTCCAACCAATGATGTAGGCCTCAAGACCCCGTGGGCCAGTGGATTGGTTAAGCCGTTTAATAAAAGCGCTCCATTCCAAAAGCTCAATCGTCACCTTAATGCCAACCTGTTTTAAGGATTGTTGAATAATCTGAGCCGCTTTTTCGCGGTTTTTATTGCCTTTATTTGTCACCAATGTAAAGGCAAGTTCTCCCTGTCCGTTGTAATACAAACCCGTTGCGGTACTGCGACGGTAACCAAGTTCCTCTAAAATGGCCATTGTCTTTTCTGGCGCATACTCGTAAATCGTAACAGAAGACTTGCCTGGCCAACTCCATTGTACGGGGCTAGCAGGCATATAGGCTGGTTGACCAAATTCACCTAAAACAGACTTTACCATTGCGTCTCGATTTAACGCATATGATATTGCTTCGCGAATTTTCTTTTCACCCAATAATGGATGTTGCAAGTTGAATCCCATGTAGGTGTAGGCCATTTCCTGATGACGGTAGGTCCATAAATTACGATTCGTTGAAACCCGTTCATAATCTTTTGGCAACAAACCATCTTCTAAATCAATTTCACTTTTCTCAAGGGCCACTAATGCCGTGTTTTTATCCGGAATAATTTTGAGCAAAATGGAATCTAATTTTGGCGGCTTTCCATAATAAAGCTCATTTTTCTCTAGCATCACATATTGATTGGACTCCCATCGCACAAACTTAAATGGCCCAGTCCCAATTGGTGCGCGATTAAATGAATCCGTATTTATATCTTTTCCATTAAGTACGTGTTCTGGCAGTATGCCCATTCCCATGCTCACCAAAAATGGAGCAAATGGCTCAGGTAGTGTAATAATGATGGTATTTTCATCGCGTTTTTTCACGTCTATTGGATTCCCGTTAATCATGTAACTAGAACGACGTACTGTATTGGTGCTTGGATCAAGTAATGTTTTAAAGGTAAAGACCACATCGTCTGCAGTAAAATCCTCCCCATCGTGCCATTTCACACCTCGGCGAAGATTAAATGTGTATGTCAAACCATCCTGACTAATAAAATACGAACTCGCCAAATCGGGTACCATATCTAGATTTTGGTTCACCTTCATTAACCCGCGAAACACCAGGCCCACCACCGTTGAAGAGGGGCTATCCGTATATAATAGTGGGTTTAGATAGGTCGGCTCGCCACCCATATTCAGTGTCAACACATTTTTGTTTGATGAGGGTTTTGCGCCATCCGGACCTGAACACGCACCCAGAATGCAACATAGTGCGATTAGTAAGAAGCGTTTAATCATTTTTGCGACCTAAAACAGATTGCGTATGGCCAATAATAGTAAGAGTCGTAATCATACCAACCACATATATAAAGAAAATAAGATCTAATTTTAAACTAAAACGCAACAGACCGAACTTTAAATGGGCAGCCCCTAGTAAGAATGCAAATCCTAAAATGTTGCTCCACCCTAAAAAACTAATCCGGGTGCGCTCATCCCCCAAACGCAGGAGAGATATGATGCCAATGGCGTAACACGCAGAGGCCATTCCAATTAGTATCATCATGCTGGGCGATTCCTTTCTTCTACTGAATCCAATAAATCATTTAATGTGCGTTCTAAATCATCTAAATTTTCATTTGGTGCAATAACGTCTCTATAGGTGTTTCCAGTCTCAATCCCAGATAAATCCAGGGCATCATTTGCCATCGCAGTAAGGGCATCAAGATTGGTTTCAAATCGGTTCTCTGGTTCTTGTGGAGCACGCACGGCAGTTTGCGGCTCCGGTGCAGGTGGCATAGCAACAGGCTGTTCAGCTATTGGTGCCTCAACGACTCGCGCTTCAGGTGCTTGCAACTCAGGCATTCCAATCACATCGTAATCTTCAGATTCATCATATTGGGTGTAGGAAATAAAATCCATTTCGGCAATGGCAGATTCGATAGACTCCCGGTCTTCACGTGTATCGTTGTCGTACTCCGAGTTAGTGTCAATAACGAGCTCATCCTCAAAAAATGGCGCCTCAATGGAGTTATCACGCTCTAATGGATGATGCGGTTCGTTTTCAATTTCTTTGGGTTTTTCGTCAGTTGCTACCATCTCATCATCTTGAATTTCATCTTGTTGCCTCGTATCCGTTACGTCTAAAATCGCACGCTCTTCTGGTTGTTCAGCGGGCGCGGTATTGGTTTCAGGTGCTTTAACAACATAGTCTTGCGACGGCGTCTTTTGTGTCGGCGATTTGAACTCGTAATCACGTATCCATAACAGACCATTGAATGCAAAAAATACAAGCGGAATGCCATAATAAAGCAATGACAATTGAGACAAGTCACCATCCGAAATTGCCGTAACCACGATTAGCGCAAGTAATAATTGACCGAGTGCGAACAAAGCAAGCAAGCGATTCCAGTACGATCTAAAACACAACAGCAATCCCGCAACTGTAACGGACATTGCAAATAATAATATTTGGGAAAACGCGATTGTACTCATGATATAAACCTCACTATTGGCATAATAAATTCCTTTTCAAATTGACGCAATGCCGTTCGAAGTGTTTTCGTCGGGCAAATCACTTGAATCGTTAGCACGTCATCTGTCATATCAATCACAATGGCACCGGGAATGGTCGCCACAAGACCAGCAATAATCAGTTGTTGCGAGTGACTAAGTGGGGTGTCCAGGTGCAACAATCGCGGGGAATAGGGGCCATTCTTAGGTGAGATTAGAAACATAAGGCATCGAAACAGATATTTTATATACAACACCACATAGTAGGGTAGAAACCAAATGGCAGCCCATAGTCGAGCAAGATATGTTGTGTTGGGGAATAGGGGCCGAAATATGATGAAGACGATGTATTGGGCACAAAAGCCAATGATTGCACCATGTATGAGCGGTAAGGGTAAAAACAATGCCCATACATAAGAGAGTAAAAGGTGAAATAAAAACATACTCATCGCGTGGAGTCCAATTGATAGACGGCTTCCGAGTAGCGCTCCGCATTCATTGCCCGATCAGACATCGACATTGTTTTCAGTTTTAAATAGGGGTAGCCCACACCGAGTGCAACTAAAAGAATAAGGCATGGAGTGATCAGAATATGAGCTAAAAATGACGGTGAGGCGTTTGGTTCTGGCGCTCTCATAAAGTGACTAATCCATAATTTAAATAAAACAAGGGCGACAAGGATTAAATGTAGAATATATACGCCGATAATGAGGCTACCTTGCCATGATCCCAGCGATAGAATATCGCCGCCTAACCAGAAACCAGAAAGGGGTAGAAGCCCTAAAAGTGTGGCGCATGCGAAACCATATAAGGCCGTGCTGACACGATTTCGATGCCCATTGATCAATAAAATCACGCAGGGAAGCCATAAACATAGCTCCAAAAACATCAAAAATGCCAACGCGTGCCACTGTGCCGTCGAGCCACTCAAAAACGCTAAAACAAAGCCAAAACGAGAAAGCGCCAACGCACTTAACGATGCTTCACTGCGCGCTTCAGACACAGCATAAAGTGCAAGAACAATGGCTGAGCCTAATCCGATAAAAAACATGAGATAAGTCATGGCGAGCTGCCCAGGAAACAGCAGATGCAACATACGGTGAATTAACACAAGGCCGCATACAGATAGGCTACCTAGAAGAATAAGGGGCATTGCAAAGTCCCCAGAATCAAAGTGCCCGGATAATAAATTAAAGAATGGAAAGTGTTTACACGCGAAAAGCACACTAAGTAAAGTGAAAAATCCAACTAAGGAAACGGCGATAGTGGTGGGGATCATTTTTATGGATTCGAATATCTCAGCAAAATTTAGAGCACCGGTGACCGAGTAGCAAAAAATGGCAGACACACTTAAGAAAAATACAGCTAAAATAACCGTATTGAAGCCTGAGTGCTTCAGTTCTACTATGGATTTCCATGTGGATTGCACGCCTAATACGCTAAACAGCATCCAACCCAATCCCAATGCCATTAACCCCATATCACCACTTAACACCACCAACGCGCACGCGCTGGCCAACATACATAGGTGAGCTAAGAAATCCGCTAATCGCGTTTCATCCGCGGAAAAACCAGCGCACCAAAATAGAAAGGCTGATGCACAAATGGCCAGGCCAGCTAATTCGTCGCCCACAAGAAATATACCAAACGGTGCCTGCCACGCGCCAAAGGAAAGTGTTGAGATCGCGTGATGATACGCATTTAAAACAATTTCGGCGCCCAAACAAAACTGAGAAATCGCAAACAGGGAAAACAAGCCCAACCCAATAGGTCTCGAAAATGGCTTAGTACGAAAAATGAGAGTACCAATTAGTGGTAATAAAATGGGTAGAAATAACGACATCATACCTGTTTATCCTCTACTTTATCCTCTACTTTATCCTCTACGTGATGAGCGTGTGCCCGAATGAACGGAATAGCGCCGATCACACCAACGAAGGCAAGGCAGGCAGCAAGCAAACAAAATGATGCCAGTACGCGATCCTGAGATAAAGACTGGCTTAATTGAAGCAAACAGATCACAAGAAAAAATCCGCCAAACACACGATGAATAGCATTGGGTTTAAGTATTAAATACAACCCAGTTGAAAGTAGCATCCATGTTGATAGTAAGGAAATAGACATTAATCAACCTCCCGTATTAATAAAGATCGAATGCCTGCCACAATGCAAACCAATGTAATCACCAGGCGTGTGCTGCCCATAAGAACCGGTGAAACCCAATCACCAATGATCTTTGCAAGCAAGGATGCGCCAGTGCCAGATGGAAAAATACACACAATCACCAACACCAAACTCACATAGAACACTAAACGCGACTTTGCAATTAGTGAACCCGGTCGAGAGGACGGAGGGAAAAAATAGGCCCATATACTCATCCAGGCTAATAGACTAATGACAGCAACAATGGCGCTGATGCCACCTGAAAAACTGGATAAAAACTGGAGGCTATAAATGATGCCAAGCATGCCGCCAAACAACAATATAAGCGCGCGTACAAACGAATTAATGCTCATCGGATAACCTTTCTTCTTCCTCTGAAAGGTCGCGATCTTCAGACGCAAAAAGAACGCTGAGCTGCAAAAATTGTGCTTTAATGGCACTTACCGGAGAATACGACCGATTGCTGCGCTGGTGAATCAGAAAAACCGCACAAAGCGCCAACGCAAACACAAGTGTGTATGCCGCGTGTAAATCAGAAAAGAAGCCAATAAAAGCAGTTGGATAATGTGCCAATCGTGTCTGAGTCATTATCAATTCTCCAATAGGAATCGCATCCAAACTTATACGTGCATGACCTGCAACCCCCACCACGCAAAGCGAGACGAATAACGAGAGTAGCGCCGCTGCCCAGTCCCAAGATTTCACGCGAAAGGCAGTGGGAAATTGGGCGTACGATGCGGTGTTGGGCGACATGCGAAACAGTTGAATTGCCATAAAAAGAAACAATGCGGTAAATGCCACAATTATGCCAGCAAGAAAGTGTGCTCCCTGCTGTGAAAGAAGATAGGCCACAGTTAATCCAATCAAAACAACATGCACAGTTGCTAATGTAGCGGATTTTGATTGAAAAAGTGAAATAATAAGCAGGGCAAGAACAAGAACGATCATGACAGATGCGTTTAGATCATCACCACTCAGCCAAGTTAAATTGAGGCGTGACGAATGCACTAAAAAGACACCGCCTAAACATGCGCCAAATACGACCAGATTCAATAGCAACCGTGAATGATACGGGCGACTAACGCATAACCTATTCACCCATTCTGACAAGCTGCCAATGCCATTTAGGGCACTGTTTAAAAGGGCGCTGACGTGAAGCTGCGACATTATATTGAATCGAAAACGCGCTGAAAGTGCGGTAACTAAACCCGATACGAAAACTAAAATAATAGACCAGTAAAAATTGTTATCTAATCCCATCCATGGCGCTAATGTGTCGGGCTTTGAAACAAGCGTAGAAACCGAATACAAAGGGGCTAAAAACGAGGTGATGTCATTGGGAAAAACGCCGGCTAAAATCACAAATATACCCAATGCAAAAATAAAGCCTTGAGACAATAGAGTTGCCCGTACAAACCCAGCCGTTTCCGCATCTTGTTTGGTGTTAAAAAAGCCAAATACGATTAATCGAATAAACGCAGACAAGATTCCCACTTGAGCAAAAGAAAATAAGCCGTATCCAATCCAGCCACCCATTCCGTTAGGCAGTGAACTCATAAAGTGAGTCGTAACATAATAGCCAAGTGTAAGAGGGGAGCCGATCGCACTGATAAATATTAGAATTAAGCCAACACCGGCAATGGGCGCATAGGAAAATAAAGACCCAATTTTAGAAAAATCAGTGGTATCTGTAACCCGTTCAATAATGGCAAGCACCATCAAAAGCACAAGTTGGATAGTCAGTGTAGAAATAAGCGCCAAATAAATACTGGATGTGTGTCCTGTTGCGCAGCTTAATAATAGAAACGCTAAAAATAAGTGTTGGTTCGCCAAAGAGAGTCGGGTGATTAACCCCCTAGATGTTGGGGATAATAAACCAGAAAAGCCGACCAATGCGCTGCTCACAAATGCGATGCCAATCATAGTGCTTAGAACCACTGGATGCGCGACTAAATCATGTGCGGCTTGCAACCAAAAATACCCTGAAATAAAGGGCAATCCCGCAAGGGTAATGATAGCAATTGGGCCCAAAGTAGAGTTCTCTAAGTCCGACATCCAAAAATGGAATGGAAAAAAACCAGATGATATCCATAGAAGACTCAGCATAAATACAAAAGAGCCAACATAAGACACGCCAAGCCATAACAAGGGTAGGGGCAGTAAACATAATATTATTTTAAGACCGTGCAAATACCCTTTTGATAGAGACAAACGCGTGGCCATAAGAAAGTACACAATTGCAATTAAGCCAAATAGCATACCATTTACAACCGAATCAGAATTAAGCAGCAAGATATTTGAAAGTCCATGAATCACATGGAGAGATAAACATGTTTTCCCAATCGCATATTCAAAAACATAGAAAGTAAAATTGAAATGATAATGATTAATCCATTTAATAAAAGTAGGTATCCGAGTGTTTCGCCTGTGATTGAAAGCGTTAAATACGCTCGAAGCGGGGCTAAAGATACTGATATAGCAGCCGTCGGAATGTAATCGAGCATAGTCAATGCAATAACTAGAAAACTGGCGCCACTAGCGCAAGATAAAAAGGCGCTAATCCAAAATGTGCGAAACGACGAAAACGGGGATAGCCAATAGGTGACTATACCACTTAGAAACGGCATGAATACGCCGATAAATGCCAAAATTATGGGATGCATGATTCCATTCTAAACCAACTTGATACGAAAAGCGTAGTTTTATAAATTATTCAAAATTATATTGACCTGGACGGGCAATTTCATTACCATCTTGAATATGCAATTTTTCACAATCTTCGCTATCCTTTTCGGGTTTTGGATCATTCTTTCGGGAAAATTCGATGCCTTCCATCTTGTGCTCGGGTTAATTTCCACCCTAATCGTGACGAAGTGGAGCGGAGATTTGTTGTTTTCGTCGAACAAAACATTTAGCCAGCGCCTTCGGTTCTCGGTGCGTTTTTGGAATTACTGGCTATGGTTAAATTGGCAGGTTGTTTTGGCGAACATTCAAGTGTTGCTATTGGCATTTCATCCCAATTTAGATGACGTGTTAGACCCACAAATTGTCGAATTTGATACGACGATTAAAGATGAATTTGGTCAGTTTATTTTGGCAAATTCCATCACGTTAACTCCAGGTACCATCACCATATCCAATAATAATGGGCGATTCAGAGTTCACGCCATTACAAAAGAAGCCGCAGGCGGAGTGCCGGGCGACATGCAAGATAAAGTAGCGAGGGTAATATCATGATGGATCACGTGTTGTTAATTTTTACAGTGTTATTGTTATTTCTTATTATATTGGTATTAATTCGTGCATTAATTGGGCCTACGGTCATGGACCGTTTAGTCGCGGTAAACGTAATAGGCACTAAAACAACTGTGGTGTTGGTGTTTGTGGGCTTTTTATTTCACCAAGTGGATATGTTCGTTGATATTGCCTTGGCATATGGATTATTGAATTTTATTGTATCGATTGCGGCAGCTAAATATTTCTGTCACTACCAAGATTTGGAGCCGAAATGATAGATATTATTAGTTTTGTTTTAATCGGTCTTGGCTTGGTGTTCTTCCTAGGAACTGCCGTTGGCTTGCTACGTTTTCCAGATTTTTATACCCGTATGCATGCTGCTGGTAAAGGCGACACATTATCTACGTTGCTAATACTTTTGGGGTTGGCCTTACTAAACCTACATGATTTTCACCACATCAGCTTAGGCACTGTGTTAGTAAGCATTAAGATTATTTTAATTGGTATTTTTATTTACATCGGTTCACCTACAGCAACACATGCCATATTTGACGCCGGACTTCGCACAGGCAAGGATTATTGGAAAAAAGATAAGGACGTGCCATCATGATCTGGCAATTAGACCTTATAGTTCTAATCATCGTAATGATAACCGCATTCGCCGCGTTAAATCTGAAAGATTTGGTTGCGGTAGCGATTTTATTTGGCGTGTATAGTTTCATGATGTGTTTGCTCTGGGCTGGAATGGGCGCTGTCGATGTGGCATTTACAGAAGCCACTGTGGGAGCCGGAATTTCTACGATTTTTTTCTTAGGCACAGCGTTACATGTTAGGCGGAGGAGTAAAGATTGAAAAAACTAGCGGCAGTAATGGTCATGATTACAGGGCTTTGTTTAATTGCTGGTGTGGGAGATTTTCCAAATTGGGGAGATCCAAATAGCCCAGCGAACTCCTATTTATCTACTTATTATTTAACTAACGCCATTTCAGACACTGCTGTTCCCAATATCGTCACGGCGATTCTTGCTGATTATCGGGGTTACGACACCATGTTTGAAACGGTAGTTGTGTTTGTCGCAGGTCTGGGAATTCTATTTTTGCTTCGCGGAACAAAGAAGAAATTAGGCGATCATCCCACTGCCTTTCCTAGTAGCTCAATTGTTAGAACAGCATGCCGAATTATGATACCAATGATGCAATTATTTGCACTTTATGTTGTCGCGCACGGTCACCATAGTCCGGGTGGCGGATTCCAAGGTGGGGTTATCTTAGGTGCAAGCGTGATTCTCTTGGCAATTTCTGAAGGGCTTTCAGACGGCTTAAAACGCATCACATTAAAAAATACAATTAAATGGTCTGCAATTGGTGTTCTCATCTACAGTGGAATAGGGACTTTTTCAATGCTTTTAGGCGGAAACTTTCTCGATTACAGCGCGTGGGCGCCAATTTTACCCGCCACTGACGCGGTCATGGCCAGGTCTCACGGCATGTTGGGTGTGGAAATCGGCGTGGCGCTTACCGTCATGACCGTCATGTTTTCAATTTATGCGGACCTAGCGTCCCACGGGCAAATGGACGAGGGTTTATAATGAATTTAATCATCGCAAAATTTAATTATGTCTTATATATTGTACTCATGATGATGGGGTTGTGGGCGATGATTGCCAAATCAAACCTCATCAAGAAAGTGGTGGGGCTAGGCATTTTCCAAACAGCGATCATTTTATTCTATATATCTATATCAGTTAAAAAAGGCGCTAATATTCCAATTATTCATCACCATGTGGACCCAAACCACGCGGCAGATGCGGCTCATATGGTTATTGATGCTGCGAAGTATGCGAATCCATTGCCCCATGTATTAATGCTTACGGCAATTGTGGTTGGTGTTGCAACCTTAGGCTTGGCTCTCACTATTATCCAGCACATTTACCAAGAACATCACACAATCGAAGAAGATGAAATATTGGAGCAACTTAACCAATGAACATAGCAGCGCAATTACCCGTAATCGTATTGGTACTACCTCTTTTGTCAGCTTTCGCTGTTACCTTGGTTAGTTTGTTCAATAAAAAATTAGCTTGGCCGTTAACGGTACTAACAATGACCGCCACGTTCCTCGCCACCACTGGTACGTTATGTAGTGTGATTCACAATGGTGCAATCCGATATCGCGTAGCAAATTGGGCGCCCCCATTTGGAATTGAATTGGTAATTGATCACTTGAGTGCATTGGTTGCAGTGGTAATATCCATTGTGGCGTTACTAGTTGCGATTTTTGCGAAGGAAACGATTCAAAAAGATATCCCTAACAGAGTCGGCCAATTTTATACTTTATTTATTCTTTGCACAGTGGGTCTGCTTGGGGAAACCTTAACGGGAGACGCATTTAATCTCTATGTTCTCATTGAAATTACATCTTTAACATCCTACGCACTATTGGCATTTGGTGGGTCGCGTGCCTATTTCTCAACGTTTAATTATCTTATCTTGGGCACCATTGGCGCTTGTTTATATTTATTAGGAGTCGGTTACCTTTATATTAAAACCGGGTCATTAAATATGATCGATATCGCCACATTAATTCCAGCGCTTAGCGGTTCATCTGCCATATTTACTGCATTCATATTAATTTTAGTTGGGTTATGGATTAAAATGGCCTTTTTCCCGTTTCACGGGTGGCTACCTAACGCTTACACGCACGCCACAAGTACCGTTAGCGCATTCGCTGCACCCCTCATGACTAAAGTAACAGTTTATATGTCCATTCGTTTAATGTATTTTGTGTTTGGTCCAGACTACGCCTTTTCTCAATTTACCGGGCCTGTAAATATTGTATGGTTAGCGGTCATTGCGATTTTAGTGGGCTCATATTACGCACTAGTTCAAACAGATATTAAGCGCATGCTCACCTATATCATTATCGCTGAAGTAGGGTATATGGTTGGCGGCATGTGGCTAGGAAATGCCATTGGTTTAACAGGTACGATTTACCACATTGCTGCCGACGCGATAATGACAGCGTGTTTATTTTTAGCGCTAGGTTCGATCGCGTATAAATTAGGGTCTACTAAAATATCAGATATGGCAGGCATCTTTAAGAAAATGCCAGTCACATTCTGTGCGTTTCTAGTGGGTGCGGCAGGCATGATTGGTATCCCACCAACGGCTGGTTTCTTTAGCAAATGGTTTTTAATATCAGGTGGAATACAAGCTGGGCAATGGGCCTTCGTTGTCGCGCTTTTAGTATCGAGTTTGGTGAATGCCATTTTATTCTTCCGAATCATTGAAGTTGGTTTCTTTGGCGCTGATGACGAAGACGAACACGATGCTGTTGTGGTTCAACGAAATGAAGCCCCTCTTTCCATGTTGCTACCAACGGTTACTGCTGCAGCGTTAGTCATATTGCTAGGCCTCAGTACAAGCAAAGTAACCTCGCTACTGATAGAAAATATAGTTGGGAGTTTATTTTAATGGTCATTCAGTCTTTCACTCCGTTATTTGCGATGTTGTCCTCACTAGTTGCGGTATTCCCGATTACTCTGCTTAAACAATCTGAAAACCGAAGAGAAATGTGGACGTTTATCGCTGCAATCATTAAATTTGCCTTGGTAATTAGTATGGTTCCCATTATTCTAGGTGGGCAAACTATCGAATTAACATTGGTCTCACTTATACCTAATGTGCCATTAAAGTTGCGCGTAGATGGGTTTGGTATGGTATTCGCCCTAGTGGCCTCGTCATTATGGATTGTAACCTCGATCTATTCGATTGGTTACATGCGTAAGTCAAAAGAACACGCCCAATCACGTTTTTTTGCCTGCTTCGCTCTCGCATTGTTCGCAACCCTCGGCGTGGCATTTTCGGCCAACCTTCTTACTATGTATATTTTCTATGAAATTCTCTCCTTATCCACCTATCCGTTGGTGGCTCACCATCAAGATAAGGAGGCTAAAATTGGTGGCCGAAAATATTTAACTTACCTACTTGGCACGTCAATCGGCTTAGCACTACCGGCAATGTTAATTATTTACAATATCACTGGCACACTAGATTTTGGTCCAAACGGTATTATGGCCGGTCATGAATTGGGTAAATTGTTACCCGTTCTCGTTCTTATGTTTATGTACGGATTTGGCAAGGCCGGTTTAATGCCGTTGCATGCCTGGTTACCTGGCGCAATGGTAGCGCCAACGCCAGTTAGCTCACTTTTACACGCTGTTGCGGTTGTAAAAGTCGGGGTATTTTGTGTGATTCGAGTCATCACTGGCATATTTGGCGCAAACTACCTTACATTGCATGGCATGGTTCCCCTAATTTGTTATGTGGCGGGTTTCACCGTTATTACAGCCTCTCTTATGGCGTTATATCAAGATAATTTAAAGCGTCGATTGGCGTTTTCTACTATTGGGCAATTAGCCTATATTATTATGGGAGTAGGCTTGTGTTCGTACTTGGGGATAGTAGGCGGAGTGGCACATATCGCCATGCATGCTTTTGGTAAAATCACTTTGTTTTTCTGTGCAGGCGCCATCTATGTGGCAACAGGTAAAAAATACATCAGCCAAATGGTTGGAATTGGCAAGCGTATGCCGATTACAATGGCGGCATTTTTCATCGGCTCTCTATCCGTAATAGGGTTTCCTCCAACGGGCGGGCTTGTTAGTAAATTATATATGTTACGCGGGGCACTTCAAGCCGACATGATACCCATTGTCGTGATTTACTTGGTCAGCTCATTTTTAAATGCGTGTTATTTCTTGCCCATAGTTTACAAAGCGTTCTTCTGTACCGATTCAGAATCTCAGTATGAGGATAAAATCAATGAAGCGCCACTTGCCTGTATTATCCCTCCGGTCATTACAGCTTGCGTCACGATCGCATTGTTTATTTACCCAAACCTAGTTATCAACTTAGTGGAATCCGCTATGGGAGTGTTATAAGATGAAATATTTGGGCTGGAAGCTTGGCTGGGGACTATTGGCAATTACGATTGCCATTGAACCTTTTTTACATCGTAAATCTCATTTTGGCGGTCATGGTATTGCGAGCATCGATAGCATGATCGGTTTTTATGCGTTGTTAGCATTCTTTGGGTGTATATTCTTAATGGTAATAAGCCGTGTATTAGGTCAAGTAATTGCGGTTGAAGAGGAGTATTATGATGCCTAGTCTAGTGTTACCACCTGCGTTCTTATTTATATTGGCAGGAGTTTTAATACCCTTTCTAAAAGGGCGTGTTCGTAATCTTGTTGCGGTAGTCGCGGCAATACTAGGTCTTATTCAAGTATTACTTCTTAATTCAGATATGTCCTATCCTGTGCATGCGCTCGGTTTTCAAATTGATTTATTGCGTGCTGACAAACTTGCGATTGTATTCGGAATCGTATTTACATTTAATGCAGTGGCAGCATTCTTATACGGTTGGGTTAAAAATAAAGACATCGAGCTTTCTTCGGCATTGTTATATATTGGTGCCGCACTCGGCGCAGTTTTTGCAGCAGATGTTATTGGGCTTTATATTTTTTGGGAACTAATGGCAATCACGTCAGTGATGTTAATCTTAGCGCGTAAAACAGAGTCCTCTATGGCTGCAGCCAAGCGTTATATTTTAGTTCACGTTGCAGGCGGATTAATTCTTTTAGCGGGCATAATTTTACATGTGAATGCCACGGGTAGCATTGAATTTACTGGTTTTACTCAATTGAATACATCTTCAATCTTGATTCTAATTGGATTTTTGGTGAATGCAGCAGCGGTTCCATTTGCATCATGGTTACCTGATGCCTATCCACAGGCCACGATATTTGGCGGTGTCGTGTTGTCCGCGTACACATCTAAAACAGCAATTTATACGCTGATGCGTGGATTTGTTGGCTGGGAATGGCTGATTCCTATTGGTCTTGTCATGGCTATCTACGGAATAGTATACGGTTTAATGGAGCGTGACATTCGTCGTATCTTGGCATATGCAATAGTGAATCAAGGCGGATTCATGGTTGTTGCTGCTGGAGTAGGGTCTGAGCTTGCAGTTATCGGCGGTGTTACTCATGCCTTTGCGTGTATTCTTTATACGGCATTACTTTGGATGACAACCGGAGCCATTATTAAATCGACTGGCACTAGTCACCTGAATAAATTAGGTGGATTAGCCAAATCAATGCCTTGGACAGCGGCCTTTACACTTGTGGGTGCTTTAGCTATTTCATCGTCGCCATTTCTAAGTGGGTTTACCACAAAATCCATTACCTTAGCAGCAATCGAACAAGCGCATTTATTTTGGCCTTGGATTATACTTGAAATTGCCTCAATAGGTACATTTCTCTTAATCGGTTTAAAATTATGTGTGGGATTATTTCTTGGTAAGGAATCCCATCCAAATACTACAGAGGCTCAAGGCTCCAAATTAGTAGCAATGGGTGTATTGTCTGCTGCGTGCCTTGCCATTGGTATATATCCAGAATGGTTATACCATTTAATGCCCGGAAGCCAAGCAACTTTATCGGCGTTACATGGCAGTTTTTCTGACGTGTATATCCATCATTTCTCACATGTTGTTACTCAGTTACAAAAAATGAGTGTTGCGGCGTTAGTTTTCTTCCTGTTTGCGCCTTTATTGCGCCAAAAAGACGCGATCTTACTTGATCTCGACTGGTTGTATAGAATCGGTGCAAAACATAGTTATAGTGGCATTAAGAAGTGCTGTTCAAGCATAAATAGAAATAGTCAGGCGTTCTTTATTGACAAAGTATTGCCAAATTGCGCAATACGCATCAAGAACACACCTATGGTACAGCGGCCCGTAGGCAGTGCTGCACTAGCAATAATTATTGTGCTAACAGCGCTTTTAGTTCTGTAACAACTTAAGTAGCTCAAATCACTTAGCTCAATATACGAAAGCTGTTATGGCAAGCAGATTCTACTGTTCTTAAACCACTCAGTAGAAAGCCATAGCGCCGAACTGCTCCCTCAAACAGGCGCGACATAGCGAGCAACTAAACTAAGATTCTTTAGTCTCTTTAGTATCGTTCTTTTGAGTCTTTTCTGAATCACTTAATCCGGATTCAAATTCCTTCTTTGCTTGCCCAAGTGATTTTGCAAATCGCGGGATTGCGCTAGCACCAAATAGGACAAAGACAATTAAAACAACGACGATTATTTCGGTAGATCCAAACATTAGTGGTGGCTCCCTTTACTAGTTTCACCATGATGTAACGCACCAGGCTCAACAAGTTTTACAGGGCTTTTGATTCCAAAAGTGGAACCTTCTTCAGCAGAAATGTCACCTCTAAACGAGAAGTCTGCAAATGTTAATAACATAAATATAAATATCGCTACACCTGCACCTACAAATAAAATGGTGCTTATTCCTTTATCCCATTTTAGGCCCATGAAGAATAATGCTACTACAGACATCTTAACAAGCGCGATACCTAGCGCTAATGGTGTATTAAGAATGCCTAAATCAACTCGTGATGCGAGAACTGTTAATGCGGTTAGTACTAGTAGGGCAATAAAGGTTTTCGCATAAACGGCGACTGGTATGACATGGTGGCTATGATTTTGTTCACTCATAATAATTCTCTCCTATAGTAGGTATAACAATGGAAATAAAAAGATCCACACGATATCCACAAGATGCCAATAAAGACCAACCATTTCAACTGGTGTAAAATACTCTGAATGAAACTCCCCTTTTCTTGCTCGAAGGATTAACCAAATAATTAATCCCATTCCAATGACGATATGCAGACCATGTAATCCGGTTGCCACAAAGTATAGTCCAAAAAAGATGGGCAATGTTTCAAACGCGCCTTCAGCAACAAAGAATTTTGTCGTAAAAATTCCATGGGAAAACTTCGAAGTATACTCAAAGTACTTAACGACCATAAATACGCCAGCTAAACCTAAAGTAGCAATTAAGTAGTTTATGCTTTGAGCAATCTTATTTACTTGTACACGTTGTACGGCCATAACCATTGTGAAGCTAGATGTAATCAATACCGTGGTATTAAACAGGCCCATCTTCCAGGACAACATTGAACTTGCATTTATAAACATGTCAGGATGAAGAAATCTCATGACGGCATAGGCGACAAAAAGCGCACTAAAAAATAACACTTCTTGAGCAATAAATGCCCACATTCCGATTTTTGCGGCATCGAATTCTTGTTCTGCCGTTTCAAAATGATGAGCGACTTCATGTTTCTTTAGTTCAATAGGTTGTGCATTCATGACGGAATCTCCACATTTTCGTAGTCATATGGACCATAATTGACTTGAGGTGTATCAACAAAGTTATGATGAATTGGAGTTGGCCCTTTTGTGTGCCATTCAAGTGTAATGCCGCCCCAAGGGTTTGCACTGGCAACTTTTCCATATTTCAAGGAGTGTAATAGGTAAATTGTCATAATCAGAAATCCAGATCCCAGAACCCAAGTTCCGACGGTGGAGAATGCATGTAAAGGCTGGAATTGATCTAAATAATTGTAATAGCGACGTGGCATTCCAGACGCCCCTAGTACAAATTGTGTTAGGAATACCCAGTTAAATCCAACAAAAATTAAAAACCAACTTATTTTTGACCACTTATTGGAATACATTTTTCCAAACATTTTCGGCCACCAATAATGAAGGCCTCCCAAAAATGCGATTACTGTTCCACCCATCATTACATAATGAAAATGGGCTACAACAAAGTATGTATCGTGCATATGCACGTCCAATGATAGGGCGCCCAAAACGATTCCCGTAAAGCCACCAATACAGAATAAGAATATAAATGCTAGAAAATATAAGAATGGCGTTTCCAGGCTAATACTGCCTTTATACATCGTCGCAATCCAGTTGAACACTTTTATTCCAGATGGAATTCCAACTAAGAATGTAAGTATTGAAAATATCATTGATGCATACTCAGATTGCCCAGATACATATAGGTGATGACCCCATACAAGAAATGAAATAATTGCAATGGCAATACTGGAGTATGCAATTGCCGAATATCCAAATATATTCTTTTTACAAAACGTCGTTACCAGTTCACTCATAATACCCATTGCAGGTAAAATCATGATGTATACGGCTGGATGTGAATAAAACCAGAAGAAATGTTGGAAGAGTACGGGATCGCCACCTAAAGTGGGATCAAATATTCCAACACCTAGAATGCGCTCTAATATTAAAAGTAATAATGTAATACCAATTACTGGAGTCGCTAATACTTGTATGATTGCTGTTGCATATAGTGCCCAAACCATTAATGGAAGCCTAAACCAGCCCATTCCAGGCGCGCGCATTTTATGAATTGTGGCAATAAAATTAACACCGGTTAGAATAGACGAAAATCCCATTATAAATGCGCCTAGAGTCATCGCGATTACTGATGTTGAAGATTCAACGGAATATGGGGTGTAGAATGTCCAACCCGTGTCAACAGCGCCTGTAAATAAACTAAATACAGAGAATAGCGCACCAAATACGTAGATGTAATAACTGGCTAAATTCAGTCTAGGAAAGGCAACATCCTTGGCTCCTAACTGCAGGGGAAGAATAAAGTTGCCCAGCGCAGCTGGAATCGAGGGAATAATGAATAGAAAAACCATGATCGCGCCATGTAAAGTAAACAATTGATTATATTGTTTTGCGCTAAATATTAATGTTGTAGGCGTTAATAACTCAAGGCGTAGCAATAAAGCGAATAACCCCCCTAGTAATAGGGAAAAGAACACTGTAAACAGATACATAACACCAATGCGTTTATGATCCAATGTAAATAACCAGGACTTTAACCCTTTTTCAGCTTCTAAATATCCTACATGTGAAGAGTCGCTCATGTTTCCGTCCTTATCTTAGTGTTTTGATGTATTCGATTATAGCGTTGATCTCATGGTCACTCAATATTCCAGCATACGCAGGCATAATAGGGGCATATCCCTTTACTATCTGAGTTCCTGGATCCACTATTGATGATCTAATATAGTTCTCATCTGCTTCAATAGAAGAACCATCTGCTAACGAGCGTGATTTACCGAACAGATTTGACCAGGTTGGCCCTATGCCAGATACGCCATCTACTGAGTGACATGCATTACAGCCTTTTGCGGTGTACAGTTTTTTGCCGAGTTCAGGTAGGGGAGTATCATCATTTGCTCCAGATGATACTAACCATGATTTGTAATCATCCATAGTTTTAACCTGTAATACAGCCAACATATTGGAATGCCCATCTCCACAGTATTCGGTACAAAAAATAGTGAAGTCTCCTAGTTTTTCCGCCTCAAACCAGATTGAGGTGTAGCGACCGGGTACAACATCACGCT
>JAQBTH010000016.1 GCA_027623425.1 bacterium
TAGGGTGGGCATTCATCCATCAACACGCATTTTCACCTGAATCCGCTGATTTGATACCCTTGCGAAAAGCCATGGTAAAACGCCCCGTATTGGCCACCATAGAAAAACTAATGATGCCCATACGCGCCACCAAAACATTACTGATAACGGGTTATACCCACCCGCCTTACCGTGACATGCTAACCAACCTAATGAAAAACCTAGATTATATTCATACATCTATTATCATTCGCGGCGTGGAAGGAGCGACTCTACTCCCATTAGACCGACAAGCGCCATTCACACCTTTGCATGGCACCCGAAATAATAAACAGTTCACTAGACCCACAGATTGGGGCATTACAGAACAAGAATTACCCTCAATAGAAACCCCAACGGCCGAAGAAAATCTTAAAGTGGGTTTATCAATACTACGCAACGAACCCTCTGCCTACCGAGATCAAATGCTGTATTACTGCGCAAGCATTGCCACATTTGCAGGCCGGCAGAAAGCGGAGTCTTTGGAAGCAATCCAACATGCATTGGAATCTGGGAACGCTCTAAAACGATGGGAACAGGCACAAAACAATGCCATTTAAGCCTGAAATAGTCGCTCCTGGTGGTAACCTAGAAAAAGCACTTATAGCATTGGATTATGGTGCAGATGCGGTATATCTCGCCGGAAAAGCCTTTGGTCTACGAAAATCGGCAGAAAACTTTACTGAAACCGAATTGGCACTAATCATTTCAAAAGCAAGGGATATGGGACGCAACATATATGTCACCCTCAATGGATTTGCCCATAACGAAGATATCGCTGCATTGCCAGAGTTTCTAGACATGCTAAATCGTGTGCAACCAATGGCCTGTATCGTGTCTGATTTTGGCGTGGCAAACTGCGTCAAAACCCACACCTCAATTCCAATTCATACCAGTACCCAGGCTTCAATTACAAACGCATACGCCGCACAACTCTGGAAGGATTTAGGGGCAAAACGCGTTGTTACCGCCAGAGAATTAAGCATTGAAGAATGCGCGAGAATAAAACGGGATGTGGGAATTGAAGTCGAAACATTTATTCATGGCGCCATGTGTGCCAGTTATTCGGGAAAATGCACCATCTCCAACTACACGTCCGGGCGCGACTCAAATAGAGGCGGATGCGTTCAAAGTTGCCGCCACCCGTTCCGTATGACCGATGAAAATCCAGCAGAATCTGACGAAACAGGCATAACCGCTCATATCATGAACGCAAAAGATTTAGGCGCAATAGACCAAGTCAAACGCTGCATAGAATTTGAAATAGACGCATTAAAAATTGAAGGCCGAATGAAATCCAACTTATATGTGGCAAATGCGGTAAATACCTACCGAACGCTACTTGATGAATCACACGATCTAAAGACAGCAAGAGAACAAATAAACGCCGTCTCAAATCGAGAATTCAGCAATGGTTTCCTAGAACAGCATAACGGTAGTGAGGCCATTTCATTTGATTGGAATGGCTATCAAAAAGGAGTTCAATTCATAGGCACAATTAAGCAGGCCGTTGGTGAAAGCTACCTAATACAAGTAAAATCCCCAACACCAGTATCAACTCCTTTTATGGCCATATCGCCAGGCTGCGCATTAGCACCCATTACCATCACAGGCGCCGAAGATTTAAACCACGATGCAATAAGCGAACTGGCCCCAAATTCATGCGCGATCATACGCACCAGTCGCCCACTTGGTCAGAACAGCATCATCGTAAAGGCGGTATCATGACAAAAATCAGCACCTTTGCAAGTAACGAAGACCAGATTAAAACAGCCTTAAAAGCCGGGGCCGATCACCTAATATTAGAAGACAACACACTTAGTATTCGCTGCCAAGATGAACCGAGCGAATCCCCCGGCGCCAAACGCCTAAATCAGCTCGCAACATTAGCACGATCCATTAACGCAAAAGTAACGCTATCGGCCAACATCGACATGATGGTACACCACCATCACATTGATGCAATAAGCAACGCCCTTTCTATACTAACAGAAGGGTCAATTACAGCAATCCGTATTCAAGATCCGGGCCTAATACCATTTATTACCCAGTATTTCCCAAGTTTTGACATTCATCTAAGCACCGAAACCAGCAACAATAACATAAGAAGCAATAAGTACTACGCATCACTAGGCGTTTCCCTACAATGCCTAAGTAATGAATACCCTGTAGACGGCATAATTCAAGCCCAAAAGGAATGCCAAACGCCATTAGAAATTCAAGTGCAAGGCCCCCTATTAATACAATATTCCTTACGCCGATACATGAGTTTCTCACAGCAGATACCCCAACAATCATCCCTCATTAAAAAATGGGCAGAAGACACCGATCTACCTGGCCGTTACTTTAGTTTTCTTGAAACCCCACATGGCCATTTCATGTTCGCACAATTTGACAGATGCCTTGCATTACACCACCCACAACTATCGTCGCTAAACTTACAATCATGGCTAATCGATGCCCGAGGCGAATCACTGGAATACCTTGCAAACAGCATCACGCTGTACAAAACCATCCGAAGCGGCGGCACAATAAACGTAGCCCAGGATACCCAACACCTTTCTCAACTATCCAAACGCCCACAAAAAGCAGGGTTTTTCATAGCAAACAAAACAGACTCGGATTGGCGAAATTTCAAGCATCACGCCGATGATGAGTTACTTGGACGGGTGATAGACGCAAAACGGGGAAAATACATGCTAGTCGATGTGGTGCGTACATTTAGCAGCCAAAATAAAATTGAACTGATTACGCCAGAAGGCAAGCAGATTCATGTAACACCCCACCCCATAACAAATATAGATGGGAATGCAATTTCAGATGCCGTGCCACTTAGTCAAATTTTACTACCATGGGCAAAAGGCACCGTTGTTGGCAGTCGGCTAGTGCTCTCGAACCAAAACCCGTAGCTTCGCACTTCTTGCGCGGGTATTTTTCTTGGCTTCATGATAATTCAATTGAATCACCTTTTTATTAATCGGCGTGATCCAATCTTTATTTTCTCGGGTAAAACGTTTCACCATTTTATCCTCAACCGAATGAAAAGTAATGATAGCCAACCTCCCCTGCACCGCCAACAGAGACTTACTCTGCTCTAGAAAACGCTCCAGTTGCCCCAATTCGTCATTCACAGCGATCCGCAGTGCTTGAAAGACAGTTTGACACGTCTGCACATACCGTCGTCTACTATTAGCGAAATAAAAGCCCTTTTTAATAGAGTGAATTAAATCAGCCGTATTTAAATAAGGCGATTTAAAGCGGGTTTCACAAACAATATCAACAAACTTTGCCCCATTACGAATATCCCCATACCGTTCCAAAACATCCAATATGGCAGATTTGTCCCACGTATTCACAATATCCGCAGCCGTAAAAGAACACCCCTCACCCATCCTCATATCTAGAGGTTCATTTTCACCTTGAAAGCGAAACCCCTTGCCCGAAGCATCCAACTGAAAACTTGAAATCCCCAAGTCTAATAAAATCCCCGTTGCCAATGGCAAATTCAGTTCAGTGCAAATCTGAGTCATATTCTCATAGGTATTATGAACCAAACGCAACCGAGACTCCTGCCCATAATGAGCAGTACCAAAGTCAATCGCGGCAGAATCACGATCAATGCCAACATAAGTTGAATCTGCCGGCATTTTAGAAATTAACTGTGAATAATGGCCGCCAAAACCAAACGTTCCATCAATTATCAAAGATTGAGTTTCTGGCGTTAACAATTCAGTGACAAAATCACAAAGTACGGGTATATGCGGTCGATTCATAGCCTTAACAGTAACATATTTTATTTATTCAAATAAAACTCTACTTTACAAACGCTAAAAAAAAGATTATATATATAAACAATGCTATTAAATTCAATCTGAATTGGGACGATAGCAGCACTCCTCAAAAAAACAATATTTTAGACATTAATAAGAGCAAGTACTTGCTTTTCGCATTTTTTAATCTTAAAATCTAATATATTACAATAAATTTTTCGTCCCAGTTTTGGGGAAGAGGGTAAAAAAACAATGAGAAAATTCACTTTATATCAAGCGGCGAGGTATTCAAAAATATCACGCTACAAATTAGAACAGGCCATTAAGGAAGACTTACTTAAAACCATCAACGGAAAAGGGAACATCAAATGTTTCATTTACGAAGAGGAGTTAAAAAGTTTTATCGACAAGTATGGCGAGCAGTATGTGCGTCATGAATTTAATGACGACAAGAAAATCTATATCAGTCCAGAAATCAATAATTTTGTTTCCCGTGATATTCACGAGCGCATGTTGGCTGAAAAAGAACGCATCATAAACATTCTAGAAGCACAGAACGATAAATTCTTACCGTTAATTTCAGATAGCGACAAAGCAAAGTACCAAATAAACCATCGTGTATCAGAACTAGAAACGATTGCAAACGAAGCATTAGAGTTATTGACCGAAGAACATCAACGCGAAAAAGAACGCTTGCAAGATAGAGTAAAAGAAATCATGCAAGGTCTTGCACAACTTGAACTAGGCTAAATTTAGCCTTCACTTCAATACAAGATTAATCTAAAACTGTGTGTCTTTATGGCACACAGTTTTTTTTTATTCGATATCTATTAAACGAATTGAGTTTGTACCGCCTGTAATACCAATTGGAATACCAGCTGTAATAACCACAGTATCACCGCGTTTTAAAAGTCCCTTATCCAACAAGTCTTCTACAGTGATATGAATCATTTCTTCCCAACTTTTTATTTCTGAGAAAGATTTTTTCATTTCTACAGGGATAACACCGCGGAATAAATTCATCTTTCGTAATACCCGCTGATCATCTGTCGGGGCTATAATCGGCATACTACTATTTAGTTTAGAAAGAATACGCGCTGAACTACCAGAGCTCGTAAATGCCAACATAACATCGGCCTGGTTCTCTTCGGCAATTTGATCGGCAGCCTTACATATAGACGTCGCTTTCGTTTTCTGTTCGAATAATTTAATAACTTGAGAATACCGAGTACGCTTTAATTCAATACGATGAAAATCTGTCGCACGGCAAATATTTGACATGGTCTCCACAACGTTATTTGGATCAATACCCACCGCTGTTTCACCAGACAACATTACCGCATCGCAACGGTCATAAATCGCATTAGCAACATCAGAGACTTCTGCACGGGTTGCCATTAAGCTATGCACCATCGTTTCAAGCATTTGTGTGGCAACAATGACCGGCCGAATATATTTCAAACCCTCACGGATAATCTGTTTTTGCACTTGAGGTACATTTTCAATACCGATTTCCACACCCAAGTCACCCCGCGCAACCATGACAACATCCGTTTCTTTTAGAATATTGACGATATCATCTACGGCACTACGTCTCTCAATTTTAGCGATAATATCAAGACCTTCACCACCGATAGAATGCATATACTCACGCATTTCAACGATATCTTTACCCTCTGAAACAAAGGACAACGCCACATACTCAACTTGGTGCTCAACCGCAACAGCCAAATCCCGTTTGTCTTTTTCAGTCAAAACAGATTGGCTTAATATCGTATTTGGAATATTAATACCTTTATTATTACTTACCTTGCCACCAACTTCTACTTCACAAGTAACAGAGATTTTATCTTTAGAAATCACTTTTAAACGCACTCGACCATCATCAATATAAACGGGGTCGCCCAGTGCCAAATCATCTATCAATCCAGGATAACTAATGCCAACACCTTCTAGCTGACCCAGACGATCATGGTCCCTATAAAGAGTAAAAGAAGCGCCTTTAACAAGCTCAATCGCATCATCTGCGAACTGACCCACGCGAATCTTAGGCCCCTGCAGATCGACCAAAATTCCAATAGGATATTTCGTTTTCTTTGCCACCTTACGCACCAATTTTATGTGCGCCCCAATCATATTGGGGTCTTTGTAATGTGAGGCATTGATTCGAATAATATCAACCCCACGCGCAAACAACGACGATAAAACCATTTCAGATGCACAGCTCGGTCCTAGTGTAGCTAAAATTTTTGTGCGTTTTTCTGTAAGCGCTTTCATCCTTATTTTGCTCCCATTTTTATTATTTTATTATACTCAAATTGTGTTACCGGTTGTATAGACAAGCGCATACCTCGGCGTATAACCAACATATCGATCAAACTTGGTTCTTTCTTTATCGCGTCTAAGCTAACAGGTGATTTTAAATGCCCCTTATAGGCAATATCCACCATAAACCACCGTGGGTTTTCTTTAGTGCTTTTTGGGTCAAAATACTTACTATCCACGTCCCATGCAAAATAATCGGGGTATGCCAATTTACACACCTCTGCCAACCCCACAACACCTGGTGGTGTCGTATTAGAATGATAAAACAACACTTTATCCCCAAGCGCCATATCATTCATCATAAAGTTTCGGGCCTGATAATTACGAATCCCTTCCCATTGAACCGTATTATCTCGCTTCAAATCATCAATGCTATACACATCAGGTTCCGTTTTCATTAACCAAAATTTCATACCTATCAGTGTAGCATAATTTAAAGAATTTAATATGATATAGAGCTAGTAAACAGGCTGGCAAATAGCCAAAAAGTCCTCAACCTTTAAAGATGCACCGCCCACCAACGCACCATCTATATCTGGTTTTTCCATTAAACCTGCAACATTATCAGGCTTAACCGATCCGCCATACAAAATGCGAATACGTTCTGCCACGTCCGCGCCATACAAAGCGCTTAACACGTCACGAATACCCGCATGCACGTCCTGAGCCTGTTCTGGCGTCGCCACCTTCCCCGTACCAATCGCCCACACAGGTTCAAAGGCCAAAATCAAACTCGCTCCGTGGCCAAATTCAGCCGCCACAATTTCATTTAGCCCTGCTCGCACTTGTGATTCAACTAACGCCATTGCACCACCAGACTCACGCACATCTAAATGTTCCCCAACGCAAAATATAACGGTTAACCCCAACTGAAGCGCGGCACTAATTTTAAGTTGAATTAACCCATCCGTTTCACCAAAAATATCCCGTCTTTCAGAATGACCAACAATCACGTGAGTCACACCTTCTTTATGCAGCATAGCCATCGATACTTCACCCGTAAATGCACCAGACGCTTCATGAAACCCATTTTGGGCACCAATCGCAATTGGGGTTGATTGGCATTCATCTAGCACAACGCCAAGCGCAGTAAACGGTGGGCAAACCACAACCTCTGAGTTGCCTGACAATCCCGTTTTAAATTTACTTAAAAACTCGCGCGCCTCGTGCGCAGTCTTGTT
The DNA here is from genome assembly GCA_027623425.1 of bacterium. Taxonomy (GTDB): domain Bacteria; phylum Margulisbacteria; class Marinamargulisbacteria; order UBA817; family JAQBTH01; genus JAQBTH01. The sequence continues at coordinate 7,295 of JAQBTH010000016.1, forward strand.
CATTTTCCAATTCGCAGCAAATACTGGTGTTCTCATAACTATCTCCTTTAAATCAATATGTACACGATTAAAATAACCATAATACTAGTGGATTTAATCAATATATTTGTCGCAGGCCCCATCACCTCGCCAAGGCCAGTACCAAAATTATCCGCCGATAACACATTGCGATAGGTTTTACTTTGCTTACCCCCAAAATGCCCCGACTCAACAAACCGCCTAGCATTAAACAATAAGTCCCCAAAATTACTCCAAGCATAACCAAGCGCCAGAGCGACCAAAAATACCCCTAAGATCAGACCAAAGATGATTTTTCCGCCTCCCAAAACACCCAATACTAAGGGAACGAGCACAACTAAAAGCCCTGGCACAGTCAATGCACGTAACGACTCTATCGTATGCAAGTTAGAAGCCTTAATAATATCTGGACGCGCCTTCCCCTCCATCAAATAGGGAATCTCCCGAAATTGGCGAGTGGCTTCACGGACCGCAGAAATAATACATTTGAGCAACCCCTTTTGTAGGGTGGCTAGAAAATAAGTCGCTAAAATAATACCTGCCAACACGCCAATACCCACTGCCCAGCCCAAATCAGAACTGCCACCATTAAACTGAGAAAATGCCAGTATCGACACTATCAAACTCGCAGAGCTAAGAGTTGCGGCTGCAGTAGCAAATCCATTTCCCAAAGGCGAAATGGTATGCCCAAGCTCATCTATTCTTCGCGCATTCTGGCACAAAATGGAACTTTCAGTATCCACCAAAGCCGCTGTCTTATTCATATTTTGAGCAAGCGACACAAATACTTTTGCCCCAACCACGCAAATGATAGAAGACAACATGCCCAATGCCGATATTGCCATGCCGTAAATGCCTGCAAAGTAATAAGCACCAAAGGCAACCAAACCCAAAACAACAAGAAAAATAGCGTGAGAATGTAAACTATTTGACCAGGAATGCATCTGCACTATTGCTGGGCCGAACTCAGTTTGGCGAGCCACTTCTCTGGCTGGTTTAAATTTATGGTTCGTAAATCGTTCTGTACTAAGCGCAATAATAACGGCCCAAACTACACCTATTATATACGGTAAAAACGGCTGAAACTGACTGGACATACTGACTAGACCACCAGAAAAACCAGGAAAGCTTAAACGAGAGGCTAAAAAATAAGTGCCAATACCATTGACGATTAATGATAAATAGATCGTTTCTAACAAAAGGTTTTGATGATGGTAACGCACTCGAACACGCCCATAAATGTAGGACAAAAGAGCGGACCCCAAAGACAAGGTCACAATTAACAATGGCATTTCAATCATCAAAGAAGACGATTCCACGTTTAAAACACCCTTATAAAACAAGGTAAACGTGGCCACCAAGGCGGCCAAAATCGCAATAATATAAGAGGATATAATATCCGCGCTAAACCCAACCATCTCACCAATATAGCCACCGATTAAATCCAAAATTGTAGCTGGGTTGCGGTGATCAGCAGGTACGGTTTCTTCTAATTGAGATACCAACGTGGCATTAATTTTTGAAGACGCTTTAAACACGCCTCCACCAATTCGCAAGAAAAAGGATGCCACCATAATACCCAAAGCAAAACCGACTAAACAAGGCAATCCTAAAATAGTATAAACACCAATCATAGATAGCATTAAGCCACCAATAACAATAAGCGCAATCGACATAGACGACTTATACAATAATCGAATGGAATCATAAATAAAACCGCTTGAACGCGTCACAATTCGTGGCACCAACATCGGTATTAATTTCAGGTAAAACAAACTGGTTCCTGCCATGACCAATGCCCCAATGACAAAGGCCAATAGTTGGGCCCAATTAATCGGCCTACCCACTAAAATCAAGACTAAAAGTATTAATAAAGCAAAATAGAGTATAACTTGGCCAACAATAGAAAGTGCCCGTTTAGTAAATGCAGATAATCCATCAGAAACCAATTCTGATAATTCGCTTGCTTTGCCCTTTAGAAAATCTAGACGGTGCACTTGTCTGAGCATTTCTAAGCCAGCTAAACCCACAATAACAGCCACAATTAAAGGTAAATATGAAAACATCGGTATCCCTTTCTAAATTCTACTAACATAGTTCCAGTCTCGGCAAGTTTAAACGTTGTCCCGAGTACTGTTCAAATAAACGCACAAACTGATCCGCATTAAGAGAGGGCTTTGCCGGGTCTGACATGCCCTCAATCGTCAAAAATTCCTGATGAAATTCTGCCAAAACAATACTAAATGCATCCTTTTTAGCAATACGAGCAAAACTGCGCAATAAACAATCAAACAAATCCGGATTAGGTTGGCCTGTACTAGTGGATTTCAACACAACATCACAACAATAAAACGCTAGATTTAATTGAGTCAAACTCTGCCGTAATTCCAAATGGCCATGAATTAAATCCGCACTATTATAATACAAAAAAGATGAGCCTGTATTTAAACTAAACCGCGAATGAGTCAGCGGTTCAATTAACCCTTTATCACGAAAACGTTGGCCTAAAGCGCGCTTCACAAGCACACGAATCATGCCCGATTCACGAGTAAATACCGTGATTAATTTATCAGATTCAAAAAGTGGCTGTGACTTAATCACAACGCCCTCACAATTTAAAATAGCCACGGTAAAATCACTAAAATAAACAGGAGTGTCATAGCAAAATAAACAAGCTGACCAATAATATCCAATGCCGTTGAAATAAAGGGCGCCGATGCCACGGCTGGATCAATTTTTAACATACGAAATAAAAAGGGCAATGCCGACCCAATAAAGGCCGCAATCGCAGCATTAATAGACACACTAGCACTGACAATTAAAGCAAATTGAGATGAATACCCTAGAATAACCAAGGTCAGCCATATCACGAGACTGATAACACCGCCCAATGAAAGCCCAATAAACACTTCCCTACCTATAAAATGCAATATAGATCGGTCTTTAAGCATACCAGTCGCAATACCACGCACAATAATAGTCGCAGACTGGTTCCCAATATTGCCCCCCAAGCCCATTAATAGTGGTATAAAACTTAGCGCCAATGCCAAAGGAATCACGCCCCCAGGGTAATGTGTTGAAAATAATCGCATCACCAAACTGGCTACAATACCGCCGCCCATGGTCATAAACAGCCACGGCAAACGGGATTGAATCGCCTGAAAGGGCCTACCAAACAACAGCCTGGATTCATCAATTTCACCAGTACCAGATAATTTATATAAATCCTCTGTCGCCTCTTCAACCACAACATCAACCACGTCATCAAATGAAACAATCCCGATCAAACGGTTCTCATCATCAATAACTGGCACGGTAATAAGATTGTATTTTTGAATAACCAATGCCACGTCTTCTTGGTCATCATCCATATGCACAGAAATGGGGTTATCCCGCCTCACATCTTTCACCATTTGGTCGCCATCAATGACCAACAAATTTCGCAAACTGGTAAACCCAACTAAACGCGACGCATCATCCACAACATACACATAAAACGATACTTCGGAATCTGGTGGATTTAACGATATAACCAATTCCCTAGCCTGCGAAATGGTTAAGTTTTGCGGAATAGAAATAAACTCCTTGGTCATTAACGCCCCAGCAGAATCCGGGTTATAAGAAAGCAACTCGCGCATTTCCTTCGCGCCCGACTTAGATAACGCGTCGAATACTTCCTTTGCTTTTTCACCATCGGCAGCAAATAATTCGTCTAATAAATCCGCCGCATCATCAGGGTGCATTTCTTCCACATATCCCGCAATACGAGACGATTTTAGGGTGGTAATCAATTGCAAACGGTACTGAGGTGACATTTCTTCTAAAACATCGGCCGCCAATTCTGAGTCTAATTTCCTAAAAAAAGAAACGCGTTCCTCAGGCGTTAATACCTCTAACGCATCGGCGATATCCGCCTCGTGGTACTTATGAAAAAATAAGGCCATCTGCGCAGGCGTACCCCGTTGTAATAAACGACGCACTAACTCATGTAATAACAATGATTGCTGCTGAGAACCCATACGACTAAAACTATCACCGCGGTCATTCGTAGTCAAATTATTCACCCAACACTTACCACAAATTTTAAATGCATTTACCCTCACACCAAATACGATAATTAGGTGAGACAATTTGATTGGTAAGGAGCCCCAACACATGCCACATGCAGTAGCCAGAACCGGAAATGTTAATCCTAGCCATACTCCCTCACGGCGCGGACAGCAAAGTAAAAGAGCATTAGACCGAGCAAATCGCGCAACCGGGGCCCCCACGCAGCACCGCTCAAAACAATCACAGTTACAAACGCCAACCACTCACAGAGAGCAACATGGCAATAGTGGCAGGAAAAAACAAACAAAAGCTGAGCGACACATGCAACCAGGTGGAAAAAGAGCCCATGGGGCAAAAGCAACCGCCGCCAAACGCCAAGACGCAAAAGCAAGCGCCGCACTAGCAAAACGAACAAAAGCCGCCGCGTCAGCAACACCAAGCAGCACTAAAAGTGCCACACTGTTACGTGCAAAAAAACACGCCCTAAATATCACTCATAAAGCAACGCCGCCCAATAAGGCAACAATAAAAGCACCCGCTACCCCGACAGCGAAACAAGATCGCGCAGTTCGTTGGGGCGCAACATTGCCTTCTATAAATCTAAAATCGCTTCCAGCTCCCGTACTACTTGCGCTACTAGGACTTCTGCTACTAGCGCAAGGATCAAGTGCAGAGGAATCATCTGATGTCCCTCAAGTAAATTGCACGCTCGACCAACTCGCACCCCTTGATAGATACAGCACAAACGGAACGAGTGCGTTAGAGAGAATTATAGGTAATACACGTTCCATAATGGACCAACAAACCGAATTAAAAGCGCTACTGATGGATAGGTTGGTCACCGCAAATAGTTCGCTTACTCAAGCCCTGGAAATAACCAGAACTGCCGTTGCAGAAAACGCAACAGGCACAAAAGTAGCGAGTTATAACGCCATAGCAGCTCAAGTCGCGCAAATAGCAACCGCAATTTCGAATCAAACGAATCAAACCACACAACATGTGAGAGATACAATGGCACTGGCAGAAAACCGAACTAGCGACTACATTGGTCAGCTAAAAGGGCTATGCCAACACCCCACCGATTTTGACTGTAGCCTATTAGACTATGCGCTGGCTGGAATAGAGTCTCAATTCACAGGACCAGGCGCTTCGGGTGCTATAATAGTGAGTCAAATCGAACAGATGGGTCATTCAGTAAGAACCCTCGTAGCATCTCTAAATGCAACCGTACACGGTCAATTATTTCCCGGCCCAACATTTGAAGAGCAATTTAAAATTATAGAGAATCACTTAGCCGCAACAATGCCCGTACTTTTCGAAACGGCAGAGACCCTTTTTGAAGCGTCTCAAGCAGGATTAAACAACAAAGTTCTACCGGGACTAATTGCAGCAAAAATCCTGTTTAGACAAGCGACAGAATTGTTAGTGCAGCAACAAAATTCAATTTGTAGTCTTCGCTCACATATCAAGTCCTCTGAAGACATAACCCAATTTTACAAAACAACCAGCATTATTTTGGGTTGCATAACTATGATTGGAGTGGCACTATTTATGTGGAAGAATTGCTGTCGTGTTGATAACAAAAATAGAGTGGCCCCCGATCGCGGCGCAAAAGGCGCTGACGCATTACCTTTGCGTGACGTACGACAGAACAGGCAACTCGCTTGGCAAGGGGAAGACGGTCAAGGAGTGCTTCCGCCCATTCGTGGTCGGGAAGAAACAGGTTTAAACACACCAGGAGTTGATCAAGTACCAGAGAGCGAGGTTTAACACTGAAAAATCACCACAAAATAGGTGATAATTTCATGTTTAAATTAGCGTGATTTAGTGTATAACATCTATAGAACTCTATATTAAGAGTAATTCCATTGGATGTAGATAATGAACACGCAAATCAAACACCCGTTTAAACACGTCACAGTCATGGGCATAATCGCCCTAACTTTGTGCACATTTGCAATACCCACATTCGCCACAATTACGGTGACTAGATATTCCCTAAATACGGTTCTAAATACAAGCCCAGACTCCATACAAGGCGGCAATCTAGGCGGTACAGGCTCCGGTGGGCTCATTGCATTAATGGTACGCTACAGAACCATCGCGGATACCACTGTAAACCCCTTTGGAAATCTATCCTTAGGAAATGGGGTCACCGTATTTGACAGTGTAGACCCAGAAGTAATTGGAAAGCCATTGGTATACCCTAACCCAATGCGACAAGCCGCAGGTGCACAATTAGGATTTATGTTGTCTAAGAACATGGACATTGAAGTACATGTTTACAATATGTTTGGCATAAAAGTATTAGGAAACACATTCCCAGCTGGCACACCAGGCGGGCTATTCGGTTACAACAAACTAACCATCAACACGGCCACATTCGGTGGGTTCTCGCTATCTGCCGGGCCCTACTTCCTTGTCATAGTCCATGAAGGAAAAATATTAGCTAAAGGCAAATTCGCCGTTATTCCGTAAACCTAAATACATTTTCAATGGGAATGGGGTGAACGATGGGGCTTGAACCCACGACCACCGGAACCACAATCCGGTGCTCTACCAACTGAGCTACGTCCACCATTTTTAGGTCGGTTCATTCTAACAATAAAATGCCCCCAAGACAATACTGACTAGGGGGCATATTAAACAATCTAGAGCAAGAAATTAAACTTGCGCTACATCTACCTTATTCCAGTCTGCCTCAGAGCAGAACTTAGTTAGGCTTCGTCCGTCGCTTTGTGCACGAAACGCGTAACGAGTTTGAGTTTGACCGCTCTTAAGCTTACGCTCATATTTAGTCTTCTTAATATCTTTAAGTTTAACTTTAACTTTTTCACGCTTCTTAACATCGTAAAATTCGATTTCCTCAGTAGCCATATTTCCACCTCCTCTCCTCTTCTAGCACTATAAGCCAAAAAATAGTGGGGTGTAAAGTAGTTCTTGCATTCAAGAACAGAATCCGATTGACTGTTCATATGGATAATGTTGAATTTGACGCATTTGAGCACAGAACAATGGAGACACTTATTAGAGGGGGGTTTAAACTCACCAATAAAAAGGAAATTCAATACGGAATACAGCTGGGATTCGCAGGAAACGGTTGTGCATTTAACTTACGACTCTTCACATCCAAAAAAGGTTGCAAAACAGATCTTTCACCCATTAAAGATGAGACACTAAAAGCTGAGATATCAGAACTGCTAAATGTAGAAGCTAGCGCACCAAAAAAGAAAAAAACAGCCCCATCAATTACCGACAAAGAACGATTTGCAACAGCCATTATCGGGGTAGATGAATCGGGAAAAGGAGACTATTTCGGCCCTCTCGTCACAGTGGCAGTGTATTTACCAAACTCCCAGATTCCATTGCTCGAAGAACTCGGTGTAAAAGACAGCAAGGCACTAAATGACAAACAGATTTCTCTCATTGCGAAGGAGCTAAAGTCCTGTGTTTTGTATTCAGAAATTGCAATTGGCAATGAACGCTACAACGCATTATATGAAAAAATTGGTAACTTAAATTCAATGTTGGCGTGGGCACACGCACGAGCAATTGAAAACATACTTGAGCAACAACATTGTGAAACCGTACTCTCTGACCAGTTCGGAAAACCAGAATCCATTAAAAAAGCATTACTAAAAAAAGGTAAGACAATCACTTTACTACAACGGCCAAAAGCAGAATCAAACCCTGCCGTCGCTGCAGCCAGTATTATTGCGCGAGAGTCCTTCGTTCGCCGCATACATTTCCTATCGAAAGAATTGGGATTAACATTGCCAAAAGGAGCCTCGAACAAGGTAAAGTCAATCGCAAAAGAAGCCGTTTCTCTTTACGGAAAAGACATATTAAATAAAATTGCAAAAACGCACTTTTCAACAACCAAAGAAGTACTAAACGGATAAATAAACTAAGCCACCTGCAGAAAATTTGTGGCATAATTAGGACTATTATGAAGCCTGGCTATATCATCATTATTTCCGGCCCGTCTGGAGTCGGAAAAGGAACCATTATCAAACGCGTACTAAATGTGCGCGACGACTTAATTTTAAGTGTATCGGCCACAACGCGAAAACCACGACCAGGTGAAGTTGACGGGATAAGCTACCATTTCATGAGCACCGAAGAATTCAAAGAAGCGGCAAACGCGGGTGCGTTTTTAGAGTATTGCGAGGTACACGGTAATTTATACGGTACCCTACTCGAAAATGTAAACAACACACTAAACCAAGGCAAACATATATTATTGGAAATTGATACCCAGGGAGCCGAAAAAGTAAGGCTAAATCACACACGCGTCATCAGCATATTTGTGGTGCCACCAACCTTCCAAACACTTATCAATCGCCTGCATGAACGCAACACCGAAGACCCCGATGTTATCAAAAATCGCCTGATGATGGCAGGAAATGAACTTGCAACAATTGGCAAATACGATTATATTGTAGTGAACGATAAATTAGATGTGGCGACTACAGATATATTAGATATTCTAGATTCTCTTGAAACCACGATAAATTGAAGGGACTGTAAATTAGAACATGGCAAACAAAGAAACAGAAAAAAAAGCACCGGTAAGCTTAACAAAAAAATTTCCTAACCGATTTCTTTTAACCTTGGCAGCAGCTAAACGTGCGCGTCAAATTAAAGAAGGTGCGCGTCCCTTAATAGCAGATGAAGGCGTAGTTCCAATTTTGACCGCTCTTGAAGAACTTCGAGCAGATAAAATTGAAGTAAGCCTTGATACGCCAACACAACGTAACGAATCGTTAATGGATGAGATCGCAGATTTAGACTTAAACAACTCAAGCGCGTTTGATGAAGAAGAAGGCGCTGAACCACAAGAAAAAAAGAACGAGAAAAAGCCTAAAAGCAAATCTAAATCTTTAGCGGCATAACCATGCACATCATTCTGGGAATTAGCGGCGGCATTTCGGCGTATAAAATTCCAGAGTTAATACGGATACTTAAGCGAGACGGACATACGGTTTCAGCCATAATGACTGAACATGCACATGAGTTTGTAACAGAAACCACGATTGCAACCGTATCCGAATCACCCATAAACAATAGTGACCCATACAACACGGCAAGCCACATAAACCATGAGCGCCAAGGCGATATTTTTGTTGTGGCCCCTGCTACAGCCAATCAAATTGCAAAATATTATGCTGGCATTGCGGACGATGCCCTATCCACGGCATTCTTAACCTTTACAGGCCCAAAGCTAATTTGCCCAGCAATGCATACCCAAATGTGGGAAAACCCCATTACACAGCGCAATATCGCTGGATTAGACGCTTTAGGTGTTAAACGGCTTGGGCCCTTTGATGGAGAACTGGCCTGCGGGGATTCTGGGCAAGGACGAATGGCCGAACCCGCATTAATAGCGTCAGCCATCACCAATATCGCCCTTGGAGAACAACAACTATCCGGACGACACATTTTGATTAGTGCTGGCGGAACAAGCGAAAGGATTGACCCGGTACGCACACTAACAAACCGCGCCACAGGCACTCTCGGCGCCACATGTGCCACACTGGCTGCGCTTTCCGGTGCGAACGTGCACCTGGTCACAACCGATCCGGGCCACCAATCACCCATATACCGCACCACAGTCGTTGAATCTGCTAGCGAGCTTGCAAACGCACTACAGCGCGCGTGGCCCGAAAACGATAGCCTGATCATGAGTGCCGCCGTAAGCGATTTTACGCTTGAAGCAGGCGAGACTAAACGGCGGCGCAGCGACGCACTAGCCTTAGAATTAACACCCACACAAGACATCGTCGCTGAACTGGCAACACATAAAACACCCGAGCAAGTCATAATTGGGTTTTGCCTAGGTGACGCGGATGGATTAGAAGAACTGGCCATATCAAAATTAAAAACAAAGAAGATCGACTATATCGTTGCCAACACCAAAGAGAACATTGGCGCACAGGCCCGCACCTTTTCCATCTATAACAAATCAGGTAAAATATCTGAAAAATTAAACGTAAGCGTCACCGAATCAGCGCATGCAATATTAAATTGCCTACGTCATTAATCCAGGAGGGTCACCAATGAGCAAATCAACAACACCCCAAAAAGGTAAAATATCCATACATACAGAAAACATTTTTCCCATCATTAAAAAATGGTTGTATTCCGAGCACGAAATATTTTTACGCGAACTCGTATCAAATGCAGTAGATGCCATATCAAAACGCCACAAAATTGCCATCAAAGAAAGTTTAGGCGCCACACCAGAAGGCCGAGTAAATATTAGCCTCGACAAAGAAAACAAAACGATTACCATATCCGATAACGGATTAGGGATGACCAAAGACGAGATCGAAAAATACATTACTCAAATCGCATTTTCTGGAGCAGAAGAATTTTTATCCAAGTACGATGATAAAGAGGAAAAAACCGGAATAATAGGTCATTTTGGGCTAGGATTTTATTCCAGCTTTATGGTCGCCAAAAAAGTAGAAATCAACTCGCTTTCATACCAGAAAGAGGCAGAAGCGTCTCACTGGAGCTGCACAGGAAGTACAGAATATGAAATAAGCGAAGGCAACAGAACCGAAGTTGGAACCGACATTATTTTACATGTGTCTGACGATCAAACCGAATATTTAGAAGAGGCGCGTATTGAAACCTTAATTAAAAAATATGCTAACTTTTTGCCAATCGAGATCGCGCTAAATGATGAAGTAAAAAATGAACGAAACCCATTGTGGACAAAACAACCACAAGAGCTAGAAGATAAAGATTATACAGACTTCTACCAAACCCTATTCCCATTCCAACAAGAGCCCCTATTCTGGATTCATTTAAATGTGGATTACCCGTTTAACGTGCAAGGAATATTGTATTTCCCACGTATGAGCCATGAATTGGAAACCCACAAAAGTAAAATCAAATTATTCTGCAAACAGGTATTTGTTACTGACAACTCAGAAAATGTATTACCAGAATTTCTTACCGTGCTACAAGGCTGCATCGATTGCCCTGAATTACCCTTAAACGTGTCGCGTAGCGCACTTCAAAACGACCCCTACATTCAAAAGATATCCAAACACGTGGTTAAAAAAGTCGCCGATAAGCTAAATGAAATCAGTAAGCAAGACAAAGACGCGTTCATAACAATGTGGAAAGATATTCACCCGTTTATCAAATACGGCATGATGAATGACGACGAATTCTATAAAAAATGCGAACCGATCGTTGCCTTCGAATCCACATCAGGTGAATTCACAACCCTAGCGGACTATGCCAAAACCAATAAAAACGAATCCGACGAAAAAACAACCATCATCTATAGTACAGATAAAAACTCTCAGGCAAGCACAATTGCCTCTCTTAAAGAACAGGGCAAAGAAATCCTACTATTAGACGCAAGAATCGACTCTCACTTCATTCAATTTGTAGAATCCAAATCCAACAATTTTGAGTTCAAATCAGTGGATTCCGTCGCAGCAGACGCATTGCAAAGCCAGGACGAAACAACAGACGAAGAAAAATCCAGTAATGACGATTTAATTACGGCTTTTAAAACAGATTTAGGTAACGAGACGCTTACCGTTGAAGTGGCAAAATTAGGCAATGAAGAAATACCTGCCATTCTAAAAGTAGACGAATCATTAAAACGGATGGTAGAAATGTCTAGCATGATGTCAGGAAAATCGAGCATACCAGGGCTATCAATGCACACCGTAGTTCTAAACAGCAATAACCCAGCCGTAAAACTCATCCTTAGTAAAGCAAAAACCGATAATGACACAGAGCGCCAATTGGTAAGTGAACATGTCTATGACCTTGCAAGAATGGCCAGCAAACCACTAGAAGGTGACGAAATGGCAAAATTCATTAAACGATCACAAACCCTACTCGTCAAAAGTAGCCAAGCGTGATATATGACGTCATTATAAAATTACTTAAAAAGAACTTCTACATACTAGGTAAAGAACGTTTTAAAAGCACCTTAAATAACCGCATATTAGAACGTTACACAGCAAAGCATCCTCTTCTAACCCCTGAATTAATAGTCGTAAACGACCAGCCATACGGATTCAGACGACAAAGCAGAAGCAATAAAAGTTTGGAACGCTTCCCTATTTATTGCGAAATTGAATATTTTTACCATGATGAAGAAGACATGCAGTTTCTTGAAAGCATCGATTTATATTCAGAAATTAAAATATCCGTACAAAATAAATTAAACACACTGAAAACACTCGCAAAGAAATTTGAAGAATTTGTTTTAGTTGAGCGCATCAAACGCGTCGGGGTTGATGATGAAAGTGCTATTCTTATTTATTCCAAAATTAGCCAATATTTATTGGAGCAATTTTACGACGATGAAGTAGATGAAGACTTCATTGATGAAGAAACCCTTGAAGCAGAATTGGCCCGGTATTTAATTGGATTTTCTAATTTCATTAAAGTAACAGATGAGATATTCATTAAAGGCAAAAAAATTGACCAGCTAGACCCTGACCTATTACCATAGAGGTATGTTAGATACGTTTCTTGAACCATTAGCAGCAGGGCAACACCTTTCAGAATCCGAGAGTACCGCCTGCTTAAGCACCATATTTGACTCCGAATGCGCACAGTCGGAAATTGAACAATTGCTTAGCGCGCTACACACTAAGGGCGAATCAACCGATGAAATAGTAGGCTTCGCCAAGGCCATGCGCGCCAAAATGACCCCCGTTACCTTGAACAAAGATGCCATTGATCTATGTGGCACCGGTGGCAGTGGAAAATCGCGCTTTAACGTTTCTACTGCAGCCGCATTTGTCTTAGCTAGCATGGGAATTTCAGTAGCAAAACACGGCAACAGAGGATCAAAACAGCCTAACGGCAGCTTTGATTTTCTAGAGGCTCTTGGCCTGCCCATAGAACTCAGTTCAGCCCAGTGCGAAACCGCATTTTCGAAAACAAATCTATGTTTTTTATTCGCCCGTATGTTTCACCCCGCAATGGGCAAAGTGGCACCCGCGCGAAAAGCCCTGGGCCACCGCACAATATTTAACCTACTCGGTCCACTTTGCAACCCAGCTGGTGTAACCCACCAAATTATCGGGTGTGCCGATGAGGCTATTGCTAAAAAACTAGCCCCTGCCATTCAACGACTGGGTAGTAAGCGAGTCATCCTAGTCGTGGGGCATAATGGCTTGGACGAACTAAGCACAACAGGCACCAGTAAATTAATAGACGTGCGTGAAACCGCCATATCAGAAAGTATGTTCGACCCGGCAGAACTGGGTTTATCGGCCCAGGAACCAGAGGCCATCAGCGGTCTATCCGGTGCCGAAAACGCAGCCTTATTCAAATCTGTGTTTCAAGCAGGCGATGTGTCACACCCCATCGCGACCATTGTCGCGCTAAACGCCGGTTTAGCCGCCTATTGTGTGGGCAATAGCCTCACCATAGCCGATGGGGTAATGTTAGCGCAAACAGCCATTCGGTCCAAAGTGGCATGGGCTAAGTTCGAAGACTACCGCAACTCGGTCAGCGCACTATAGGTCAGACGGCTGGGTAATTTTGATATTACGGCTATCACCCGGCACGACAATCACAGCCTCGCCCAACGCTTCAATTAACATCGCCTCGTCAGTGGCGATAACATCGCTATTCTCATAGGCACGCGCTAATACATCATATGAAAAAACCTGAGGGGTTTGAATCGCACGCAGTGACTCTCGATCCACGGTACGCGTTACAACGGAACCCCTTACTTCTTTGATAGTATCAACAACCGGAACACCCGGAATGACTGCACCGTGCTGGCCAGCAGCCTCGATCAATGTACTGATCAATTGCGTGGATACGAACGGTCGCGCCGCATCATGCACCATGACTGCATCGCACACCTTCAACGACTGAAAGCCTGTCTGGACCGAGTCCTTTCGAGTAGCCCCACCCAAAATAACGCGCCCAGGCAATCCATGGGCTTTCAACTCATCTTCATACAACCCCTTCGTTTGTGGGTTCGCCGTAATCACCACATCCACAATCTCAGGTATGTTCAAAAAACACGACACCGCACACGCAAACACGCTTTTCCCATGAATTTCAGCCAGTAATTTATTCCGGCCAAAACGCGAAGACGTGCCAGCAGCCGTAATAATTAACCCAATTTTCAACCGAGTAAGTCGTTTCCTTTTGCCCAATTTTCCCGTGGAACTTCGTCAAACACAGTATAGGTATGATCAGCAGGTTTTCCTGCGTGTTCTTCTAACGATTTAGCAACATCTTTGGCAATTTTTTCTTTTTGCTCGCGCGTTAATGGGCCAGCTACTTTTACATTTACATATGGCATAATTTCCTCCTAGAGCGTCATCCCCGCAAAAGCGAGAATCCAATACCAATAGGATATCCTCAACTCGACGTACAAATCAACCCCACTAATCAGCAGCCCGTGCATAGGAATTTGGTACATCCACCAAACTGCGATACTTCGCAACTGTTCGCCTGGCAATATCCAAATCGAACTCCTCTTTTAACACCGTAACTAATTGTTGGTCTGAAAAAGTGGGAAATCGTGTACCTAAATCCTGAATAATCCCCTTAACACGTTCTTTTGTTTTCCCAAATACGCGCCGTGGGCACAACTCTTTTAAAGGCAGGGTACCAAAGGGCGTAATCACATATTTCGATGACACAATACGCGACACAGTAGATGGCGATAATTCCATTGCCTCAGCGACTTCACGTTGTAAAAGTGGTCGAATATACGCCTTTCCATGTGCCATAAACTCTTTTTGTTGGGTCATCACATACCCAACCAATCGCTGTAGTGTTTCTTTGCGTCGTTTCAAATCATCCACCATGGCCTTGGCTTCTTTAAACTGCTTAAGCAAATACTCGCGCGAATCCTTATCTAGTTCTGGATCTTCTAACATCTTTAAATGTTTTTCAGAGAGCTGAATTTGAATACCCTGGTCTTCTTCTAAATTTTGCAGTTTAATTTTGCCATCCACGAAATCAGCCTTAATACTTGGGATGATGTGACCAGTACCTTCACCCACATTTGCAAATCCCGCTCCCGGCGATGGGTTCAAATTATGCTTGATATAAGACACATAGGCCTCAACGTCGTCT
Organism: bacterium; assembly: GCA_027623425.1. Lineage (GTDB taxonomy): Bacteria > Margulisbacteria > Marinamargulisbacteria > UBA817 > JAQBTH01 > JAQBTH01. The sequence continues at coordinate 22,457 of JAQBTH010000016.1, forward strand.
TCGTCTAAACCCATCTCAGTTGCAATTGTCTCAAAATCCGCATCGCCAATATCTTGCAAATGATCACTCACAATTTCTTTAATGCAATCCTTCATCGCCTCATCATCAAATTCATTCGCCTCAATTTGAAGCAATAAACATTCCCGTAAATTACGCGCCCCTATTCCATCAGGCTCAAACGTATGAACGATTTTTAAAATTTCTCCCACCTTGCGTTCCGCAACACCCATATCAGAGACAATTTCATCACGTACCTTGGGATAATCTAAAATATACCCACGCGAATCAATCGCACCAATTAATGCTTCGGCCACCCGATAATCCTTATCAACCAAATGGCATAAATCCAGTTGGCTCAATAAATGCTCTTGCAATGACGCATCTCTAGCCATTCCCTCCACGCCCAACATACCCTCTTCGCCATCATAATCCGCTTTTGCAGAACCCGTTCGTGTTGAAAAGCGACGCTTTAAATTGTCTGCCTTCTTAATTTCCACAAATACATTTTTCTTACCCTCTTCTTCAAGCTTAGTCACCAAGTCGGAATAACTAAGTTGAAAGGTGCCCAACATTTGCACCATTTGAGGTGATAATATCTGCTTCATCGACTGAACTTGACGCAAGTTTAAACGTTGGCCATAACTCATGCCACCACGCACCCCTCAGACATCGGTAAACCGGGCTGTACGCTCAATCGGTCTACAGGGGTTAGTCTGTCACTAATAATCGCGTAATGGGCTGCTAAACCAATCATCACCGCATTATCCGTACAAATCTTTGGTGACGGCACAATTAAAACGCGAGCACTACCTGACTCACTAGACGTCATCCCCAACTCAGTAGACGTCATCCCCGACTTGATCGGGGATCCACTACCCAAAAGCGCCACTTCCAAACGCCCCCTTAAATAGGCGTTTGCCGCAACTCCACCCGAAAATACCAATTGAGTGGTGCCCGTTTGGTCTAGTGCTAAAAGCGATTTCTCAATTAACGTGTCTGCCACAGCAGCCTGAAAACTGGCGGCAACATCGGCCGTCATCCCGCAACCCTCACCCGTCATCCCGCCACTCACACCCGTCATCCCCGACTTGATCGGGGATCCACCCTCACCCGTCATCCCGGACTCCGATCCGGGATCCCCCTGTTGTTCCCGAACCTTTTCAACTGCTTGTTTGACCGCCGTCTTTAAACCTGAAAAACTAAAATCCAGCTGCCCACGCATGGCGCGCGGAAATCGAAAAGCCCGTTCATCACCCGACAATGCCGCCGATTCAATAGACGGGCCACCAGGGTAGGCCAAATTAATCACGCGGGCGACCTTATCAAAGGCTTCGCCGCAGGCATCATCACGGGTTTGCCCTACAATCTCAAAATCAAAATGATCTTTGCAATGAATCAAAGCCGTATGCCCCCCTGAAACCAATAAGGTAACACAGGGAAAAACAGGTTTAACAGGCTCAGAAAACGCCGCATAGATATGACCATGCAAATGATTTACGCCAATACAAGGAATACCTAGTTGTAAAGCCAATGTTTTACCCACAGCCAAACCCGTTAATAAGGCCCCTTCTAATCCTGGCCCATAGGTCACTGCCACATGGGTAAAATCTGAAAACGCCAAACCCGATTCATTTACAACATCAGCAAGCAATATATTTAGTTTTTCCGTATGCATGCGGGACGCCAACTCCGGCATCACCCCACCAAACTTTTTATGCCATTTTATTTGTGATGCAACCTGATGCGCCAAAATATCACCATCACGCAACACCGCAACGGCAGATTCATCACAACTACTTTCTATCGCTAAAATAACATGAGACATAGCCACATAATACCGCACTTGGCACAAATTTTACATATTTTCATATTCCCCCCATAGCGTTATTGCATCACACAGGCTAAACTTCTCTTATGAGTACGAGGTTGTTGTGGTTGTACCGGAACAGGTTGTGGTTGTACCGGAAGAGTTTCTACCGGAACATCCGCCTGGGGAACAGAGTTCAGCAGATTACAATTGACACACACACTATTTAAAATATCAACAAGGTCTCTCACCCTCACAGGTTGATGATTATCAAAATAAGCCATGCTAAAGTTTGAATTATGTCCTAAATAGTAAGCCCCCTTATAAAGATCGTGATGTACACCACCTTTACGAATTGCAATGCCAGTTTGCCCACTTTTCACCACAACATAGCGCCCCCCTGATACTCCACTGGGGAACACACTGGTCTACCAGGCCGAATACTAGAAAAATCTGCCTTATTAGAGAAATGAGTATACACCGTTCTAAATAGTGTCAGCACTATAGGATCCTCAGAAGTAACTGATCGTAGAGATTGGGCAGCAATCGCTGGCGCCTTCGATAACAAGAAACGAGTAGGTATGTCTCCCCGTGAGCGAACATTTCCATACAAAAATTTAGCTGTTAAGTCATGGGCTCCCTGTACATCAGAACAAGTGTCCGCTAAAGACCAAGTATGATTAGATCGATTAAAAACCACTCCATTAGGAATATTTTTCGAATGCCTTTCACCTTGTACACCTAAACAAATAACATCATCACTCAGCTTGTAAAGCGCATAGTTAACACCATAAATATTTACTAGTTCTGAAATACGTGTGCCGGGCGTTACTCGTTGTAAAACACCTGAGATAGCGCGTCTGTCATCAGTCATGATGGTATGAATAAACTGACCTAAGTTCTCTTGCAAAATTGCGCCATTAGCGCCACCAGCTAGCTGAACCGTACGTTGAGTCGCACCAGCCGCCGCCGCACCAGAAACTGGCCTTGGCGTTTGAAAACCAACACCTCCTAACGGAGGTCCAGCAGGGTCATCCTGTGCAACAAACCTTTTTACGGTAGAAAATTGCCTTATTGGGAGTGCTTCTCTCTTAAGTTCCGATAAAATTTTACACACCAAATTTAAATCTGGCTTAGCTGAGTGGCAACTAAAAGGTTGCCAACAGTTTGGATTTGTAGACCAAACACCTGAATTACAGGTAAACAACACTCCCTTAACGCCATCAATAGGTTTAGTAGCTAGGAAATGTATTTTTGAAACACATTGTAAAAACAATAAATTGAGGATAAAAACATCTCTTTATTAAAAAAGACCACAATTTTTACTAGTCTGTACGATCAAGAGCTGAGAATTGCAACAACCCCGTTTCAACCTCTTTAATGCCCGCCACATTTATTTCCTCAAATAACAACTTTAAATCCCAATGTTGCCGATTCCCTAGCACGATAACGCCCTTACGGCCTCGATAAAGGCGCAAACAATCCCTTAATTCATCAAAACTATCGAATGAGTCCGTTTCGATAACACTTAAGTGTGGGTCTAGAAAATGAGACGCAAGATAAGATTTTCAAATTCCGCTAGGGCCTGACATTACAACCCAATCATTTTTAGAAGGTCGAAACGACACATTAACGCAGTCTACCCCATCCGGAATAGACTCTAGTGACTGTTTAACTTGAAGTGGACTAACAAGATCAGGGGTATCTGGAACCATAAAAATATCAGGAACCTTCCCATCAAATACATAGAAAACAGGCGCTTCTTTTACACGCGGTGAGATTCTAGAATACAACCCTCTCATACCTCCCACCAACAAATCTTGGGCAGATTTAGGCGTAATGTCCCCGTCTTGATCGGAAACTTGAATACGTAATTGATTGCCGTCAAATTTGGCACAAACGTTGTCCTTAAATCTAGCATGGGTAACAAAAGGAGCGGTGACTTCTTCTGAATCCTCAATTAGATCACCGTTTGGACAAAAGAGCACTATGCGACCATCCTTAAAGCGCAAACGCGCCCTAGTTTGCTTAGTGCCATCCAGTTTTAACTCATGTGTGATTTCAAGGCCTTCTAACATTCGCCTATCGTCTGTCGATTCAGGTCCAGGCTCAAGCGCAGAGGCTGCTTCAACGGGCCGATCATCATCTGTTTCCTGAAAACTATAATCATCAAAATACATCACTACAGTTTCATCTGGGTAATAGTCATCACCATTGTTATAAAGCCAAAGTAAGTCTTTCCTAGTAACGTCACCGTTCTGACCAACATGTAACACCTTAAGAGAATAATTATTTGGATTTATGTGATCACTATCATATACCCCCGCCTCATCCCAATTCAAATGGGTATAAATATCCGATGCTAAAATAACAACACCGTCGTTGGGAACATATTTATCCCTTCCACCCTCTAGCCATTCGGGCACATAAGAATTCGTATCTGTGTAAGTAGCTGACGTATACCCTGACGGACACTCGCCCACCCAGTTACGAAACACACGGCAATAAGAGCCATTATTTGCATCAAAGTTAATAATATACACAGATTCACCTGATTCATCTGATTCATAAAATTCAACCGAAGTCACTTTAGGAAAAACTGGGTCTTTTGCAAGTTCTAGCATTTTTCCCGGCGGCAAGTGAGCTGAAAGTCGCTCAAAACAAGAGGCCACATTAGAGGCTCCTTCAAATTCATCTAATGTTGAGAGGGTAAATACGCTATCCATTTCACCTGGATTCCAAACCTGACACTTTATAGTAAGCGCAGTAAAACTCATAGTTTCGAGATAGCGCAAGATCGAAGCGGCATTTCCAGGTGCATCGGGCGCTTGAATTGATTTAGAAAACCCAACGCTGAGATGAGTGAAAGATGCCGCGACCAATTTAGCAAGATCAGGCTCATGATGCCAGAGCGCACGAAACATAAGCGCCAAAGCCATTGCACTAGTTTCAGTTGATGAAAAAGAAATACGTCTAAATAACATAAACGACATTAATACAATAAATTTAAGACTTTATCAAGTATTTTTTATACACTAAATACACTATAAAAAACAAAAATGCACAAACACCGAAAAACAGATAGAATACCAAGGCAAGATAAATTAGTAAATGCCAAGCCCAGATACCAACTAATCTGTTACAATACGTCTAAATGGAGGTAAAAATGGCCCACCAACTTTATTTTATTGCTGACAAAATTTTTCAATTACTTTACATCGCATTAATGATTCGCATCGTACTGTCTTGGATTCCGCACAACCCATACAACCCGTTAATCGAATTTATTTATAAGATTACAGCGCCCATTCTAGACCCATTTCGCAGTCTAATTCCCCCTATTGGTGGGTTTGACCTTACGCCAATTTTTGCTTTCATCGCAATCGGTGTGGTTAAAAACATCGTATTTATGCTAATACGCCTATTCTTTACGGGGTAAAACCGTTAAGTCAGTTCCTGACTACGTGCCACAGCGGCATTAACCACGTCACGAAACGCGCTACCGAGCCCCTGCCGATCAAATTCGGTCAACCCTGCCACCGTAGTGCCGCCAGGGCTAGACACGTCCAATATTAACGTCTCAGGGTCCTTACCAGAATCCATCAGCATTTGTCCAGCTCCCCTTAACGTTTGAGCAATCAGAGTGATCGCCTGATCGGGACTTAAATCCGCATCCGTCGCAATAGGCATAATTTCACGGGCAATTTTGTAAAAATAAGCAGGCCCACTACCACTAATACCCGTCACCACATGCATTTGGGATTCGTTTACTTCGATTACCCGACCCACACATTCAAATAGGTCGGAAACCACTTGTTTAATTTTGTCGCTTACAAACGTATTTACACAGAACGCCGTCATTCCCTCACCTAACAAGGCAGGCGTATTGGGCATAACACGAATAACTGGAACCTTCTCACCCAAATAATGTGTAAACACAGAACTCGCTTTTCCAGCAACAATGCTCACCACCGTTTTACCTTCCCATGAACAGGATCCAAGTCCACCCAATAAATCAGCCAAATGCTGCGGTTTCACACACACAAAAATCAAATCCGAGCCGGCCACTACGTCCGCCACAGAAACACTTTTCACACCCATTTCATTGGCCATTCGCAAGCGTGACACATTCGTATCGACAGCCAAACACTCCGTCACATTTCCATAGGTAATAAACCCAGACCACAAGGCTTCAGCCATTTTTCCAAAGCCAATAAAGCCCAATTTAGTTGTCATTAATCAAACTCCACAACAGGTGTTTTAGTCGCCTCATTTTCAATTTGAAAATAGTCTGTCTTTTTGAAATCATTCCATTCAGCCACATACCGATACGGAAACGTACGAATGGTACGATTATAGAGCTTCACATTTTCATTATAACGACGGCGCTCAACTGAAAGACGGTTTTCACTGCCTGATAATTCATCCATCAAACGATTAAAATTCTCATTTGCCTTTAAATTCGGATACCGTTCAACCACCACCAATAAACGAGACAAATACCCTTCCATTTGATTCGATACATCCAGTTTTTGACTGCGGGAATTTGCACCTGCTAATTTGGCACGAGACGCTGCAATATTGGTGAATAATTCCTGTTCGTGAAGGGCATACCCCTTAACAGCACGCACTAAATTGGGCACCAAATCATACCGACGTTGCAATTGATTTTCAACTTGCGCCCAGGACGAATCAATACTTTCATCCAAGGTAATCAAATGATTGCGTAAAGACTGATAATATAAAAAGCCTACAACCAAAACCCCCACAAGTCCCAATATAATATAATTTCGTTTTTGTGCGTTATTCATGGCCATATTATAAGCCTTTAGGCGAAAAAAAACAAAGTAAACTAGGCCTTATTGTATCGATTCCAATATATGTGACCAGCCAAAAAGAAAGGCAAAGTAAATCCAAGGCTGATATGAAAATATTCCAATATTTCGCGAAAAATATCATTACCCGTGTAATACATACCATAGGCAGAACCGGCTAAAAGGCCAATCAAAATCACGTTCCAAACACCAGAACGGGTATAGAGTCCTTTACGAAGTCTGGGAGCCACATGGATACCCAAATACAAGCCATACAACACCAACATGACAAAGGCCGACGCCCCATGAAGGCTTAGTACACTATGTTGAAGTGGGTGTTTAGATACCCCTAACGCAGTTTGAACCCTAAAAAACACATCCAATACCACATAAGTAAGACCTGAGCACCACGATAACATAACAAAGAAAAGCAACACCCATTTGCTATTCACCCGGGACTCCACCCATTGGAAAAAGGTAAATAACCGCAATCTATCGCTCATTAAGGTTCTCCATAGCCTATATCATAGCGTAATTATTAGGTTACCAAAAGAAAGGCTTTGACAAACATTACAAATAAACTCAGCTATACAAAAGCAGTGCTTTGACGACTTGGGTTTGGTTGAGAAAGAAATTTACCATCAGGAAATTGAATTAAAAATCGAGGAAATTTTTTCAAATAAGGCATTTCGATTACAATCTGGCGACAGGCATCCATCAACGATTTATCACAAAAGCCTCTAGCTATAACAGTGGTAGACACGCCCGCTGACGAACTGACTCGAACGCATAACAATTTCTCTGATGCTCGGGTTAATGGTAAATCAAAAAAGCGAATATAGGCGCTATCAGGCTTTGGAATAAAATGAGCCACTAATCCGTTGCACAAGGCCTGATTCACAGTTAAATCTGCCCTAGCAAATCCTTGAGCCTCACCCATAGTTGGGTTTATATCTGGATTGGGAGAAACTTTATTTCTAACACCACTTAAATGATCCAAATTAATCACCTCGTTTAGAATTATCGCAACAATAGTTAGAAAAAATTTCAAAAAATTAAGCGAAATGGCATCAAAAGCCCCTAGAGGAACCCCCACCGCCAGCGCCTCCGCCGCCAAAACCACCAAACCCGCTGCCACCGCCAAAAAAGCCTCCGCGATAACGCCCCCTAGAACCACTCAGTCCACCCAACAGAAAAAGAAGTGGCAACCACTTCATATGACGCCCATGACGCCCTAAACGGCTAAGAATCGTGATAAGTACTATTAAAAATATAAACACAAAAATTGTCTCTTTCCATCCAGAACCCTGTGAATTCGAATAAACAGGCATCGGAACACGCCCATCCAATTGCAAAGCAACATTAAAATATTCCGAAAGTTGCTTAGCTATAACCAAATGGCCCGATCGCACACCCGCTCCAAACTCGTTTTTCTTAAACTCAGGCACAACGTAATCATCCAATATTGCGCCTGCCTTACCATCTGGAATGATACCCTCTAAACCGTAACCCACTTCAATTCGCACTTTTCTGTCCCCCACAGCCACCAGTACTAATAGACCACGATCAGAGTTTTTGTGACCGATGCCCGCGATTTCGAATAATCGTACGGCATACTCCTCAACACTTAGCCCATCCAACGAATCCACCACAACAGACGTTAATTGCACTTGCGCCGCCCGATCAAGTTGTGCAGAAACACTATTTAATAGCGCCACTTCTTGTGGAGACAACACCCCTACGGTGTCGGTGACATAACCCGTCAGTTTTGGAAATGATGCAAATGTCAGACTTTGAGTACTTCCCAACATTAGCAGTAACACAAGAATAATTCGCATTTTAAGCCTCTTTGATAACAACCCAGCCAATTGCGGCCACAACAAACGCGCTTAATAGCATAGAAAGACCATGCCAAAGTAACAAGTGAGCCCCCTGATCTACCGGGCAGATAAATTGAAGCGCCAAACCACCCACAACAGACGATCCAATCGCCAAATAGGCCACAGTACGACGCTTATCAAATACTCTAATTCGGCTAAAATGCAAAAGCCCCACCACAATTGGAATTACATTTAGCATTAAAATCATTTTTACACAGCCCCAAGACGGACCAACCGCAAAATGCGACGTACGAGATACCAATAAGCCAAACCAAATAATCGCACTTGCTAGCCCAAAATGAAACCGCTGTTGCGGAATACCAGGCATACTTGTACGAAAAGCACTATACAAGGTTCCCCAACTCAAGACCGCCAATAATACCGTTTCAATCAGGAAATGCAACAATGTCATCTGAGTTGATAAATTAAATCGAACACCAAAAACAAATGCACCAGCAACACCAACCAAAAACGTAAGTGCTACCGCGATCCGCCAACGAGAAACAGGAGAGGTAATAGGATTAACTGCAACCAAATCGGCTGATAATGAATCCATTAGTGATGTCTGTAATTTACTCATAAAACATACCCATACTTTCGCTTCAAATAATATTTTATTTTTTCATATCCCCGATGCGCCGTCACCTTTACATCAGATACAGAAATATTCAGTCGTTCGGCAATTTCGGTTACAGAAAATCCCTGAAGCTTAAGCAATGTTATAACATCTCGCTGCTTGGGTTTTAAGACATCCATTGCTTCTCTTATATGTGAAACTGATTCGCTGTCTTCGGATTGGCGTTCTAAATTCCAAGGTGACGCAATCAAAAGAACCGTATCGTCAGATCCAGTTACGTGCTCTCTATTTTTATACATTTTCTTCAAAAAGGTATTTAATTTTCGTGATGCAATAGAAAACACCCAAGGGGCAACCGCATAATCAGCACAATAGTTTGGCAGTGACCCATGAATCCCAAGCAATACCTCTTGTACCACATCATCTATATCTTGGGGTGAATGCAATCGACACGTTAAATAAGGGGAAATCATTTTAAGCACCCGTTCTAAAAATAGACGATACGCCACCTTATCCCCATTTTGCGCCGCAATTAATAAATCTTTGATGGGCATATTCGCATTCTTTCAATTGCCAAGACAATAGTCAATTAAAACTAAATAGCGGTATAACCAGATATAAAACCAGGCGTTTCTTTATATTGACTTACGCACTTTTAATTAGTACCCTATTACCTACCTCGATGTGGGGGTATAGCTCAGCTGGGAGAGCGTCTGCCTTGCACGCAGAAGGTCATCGGTTCGATCCCGGTTACCTCCACCAAAGTTTGTTTCCCACACTATGTTTGAATACACACCTTGTTTGATTCCTTTACTGTAACGGGATCGAACCGATGAAGGCGCAACATGCGCCACGGCCGCTAGGCCGAATTATTATAGGATGGGGCCCCCATTAAGTATTCGTAGAAACTTCATGGGGACTGGGCCCGGTTACCTCCACCAAAGTTTGTTTCCCACACTATGTTTGAATACACACCTTGTTTGATTCCTTTAC
>JAQBTH010000017.1 GCA_027623425.1 bacterium
AAAAAAAAAAAAAATACGAGGCGTAACCTATGACTGGAATGACACATACCCATACATCAAAAATGGAAAGACCCAAGTAGGGGTAATTGCACAAGAAGTGGAAAAAGTAATGCCTGAACTAATCTACACAAGTGAAGATAATTTTAAATCAGTAGAATACGTAAAACTAAGCGCCCTACTAATAGAAGCGGTAAAAGAGCAACAAACACAAATAGAAGCCCTAAAAGCAAGAATAGAAATCCTAGAAAACAAATAGGTTCCACCCAAAGAATTAACGGCAAGCGAACAATGAAATTCCCGCAAAAGCAGGAATCCAGTACTAATTCTGGGCCCCGGATCAAGACCAGTGTGACAAGTCTAAAACAAAATGTTCACGCAAACGGCAAACTGATCCGGACAAGCAAAGCAAGTCCAGTCCAAACTCAAAAAAGACGAGCAGCAAGCCTGATCGGGGTTTAATTGGGTTAAGTGCAAGGCAAAGGGGAAATTGATACCGGAGGCGACCTAATGGGTCGTTGAGGACAGCAATTTCCCCTTTAACGCCGCAATTAGCCCAATTAAACCCCGATCATTCCCATTCGATTGTGCTGGGGGGTTTATTTGATACATCATAAACCACCCGATTCACACCATCTACCTCATTCATAATACGAGAGGAGATGACATCGATTAAATCGTAAGGCAAACGTGCCCAGTTGGCGGTCATTGCATCGACACTGGTAACAGCGCGAATAGCGAGGGTGTTTTGGTAGGTACGTTTATCACCCATAACACCAACAGATTTTACGGGAAGCAAGACAGCAAAGGACTGCCAAAGTTTACGGTATAAGCCTGCCTTTTTAACCTCTTCAAGTACAATGGCATCAGCCTTTTGAAGTAAGGCAACACGCTCACGAGTAACTTCACCTAGAATACGAATCGCCATGCCAGGGCCAGGAAACGGCTGACGGAACACGATCTCTTCAGGAACATTTAATTCAAGACCCACTTTACGAGCTTCATCTTTAAATAACTTTTTCAATGGTTCAATAACTTTAAATTCCATATCATCGGGCAAACCACCCACATTGTGATGGGTTTTTATTTTCACTGCAGTATCAGAAACACCAGTAGAAGCAGACTCAATAATATCTGGGTACAAGGTACCTTGAGCCAACCAAGGAAAATTGGTTTTTAATTCATCGGCTTTTTCTTCAAACGTACGAATAAATTCTTCACCAATTAATTTTCGCTTCGTTTCCGGGTCTGTAACACCTTCAATTTTCTTAAAGAAACGATCTACTGCATCCACATGAATCAAATTGATATTAAATTTATCTGTAAATAGTTGTTTAATCTTCTCGGCTTCTTGCATGCGCATAAAGCCTTGATCAATAAACACACAGGTTAGTTGATCACCAATGGCTTTATGTAAAATAGCAGCCACTACCGTTGAATCAACACCACCAGACAACGCACATAACACCTTATCAGTACCAACTTGCTCTTTAATTTGAGCGATGCTTTCCTCAAGAAAGTTCTTTGCCGTCCAGTTAGGTTGAATACCGCAAATACGATAAACAAAATTACGAATCACATCCATACCTCGCGGCGTATGCGTCACTTCAGGGTGAAATTGCACTCCGTATATTTTATTCTGGCGATTACCAATAGCAGCAAATGGGCAATTATCAGTATGCCCTAGTTGCGAAAAGCCTTCTGGCATGCGAACAACAGAGTCACCATGACTCATCCAAATTGCCATTTCAAGCCATAGACCTTCTAATAAATCAAAATTATCATCGATAAGTAAATTTGCAGGACCATATTCCCGCTTATCACATGCTGCCACTTTTCCACCAAAATGTTGTGCCAGCAACTGCATACCATAACAAATACCTAAAATTGGAACACCTGACTCTAATATCTCAGGATCACATTTAGGAGAATCATCTTCAAAAATTGAGTTCGGCCCACCAGAAAGAATAATACCCTCTGGGTTAAACTTTTCTTTGATCTCGGACCACTTAGAATCGTGTGGGATCACTTCAGAATAAACACTGATCTCCCTAATTCTCCGCGCTATCAACTCACAGTATTGGGAACCAAAATCAAGAATAACAATCATAACTTACTTATACATTCCTAAACCTTGTATCTGTTGATAAACCTTACCTTCTGTGCGTAGCGATGGCGCTAGAATTACCTGAGTATGATGCAGAGCTTGAATATTTTCAGCGCCCACAGTGGCCATACAAGTGCGAATCGCACCAGCAAAGTTTTTTGACCCATCATCCGAATCAGAAGGACCTAAAAGAATCGTTTTCATAGAAGCAACAGTTCCGACCTCGACACGAGCACCACGCGGCAATACCGCATTAGGAGTAGCCATACCCCAGTGGAAACCGAGTCCAGGCGCCTCTTCAGAACGCGCCAACGGCGACCCTATCATAACCGCATCGGCACCACAGGCCAACGCTTTACAAATATCTCCAGAATTCACAATACCACCATCAGCGATCACTGGTACATAACGACCAGTTGCCAGTTTAAATTCATCACGCGCTTCTACGGCATCGGCCACAGAAGAGGCCATTGGTACACCAATTCCTAAAACACCGCGAGTTGTGCATGCTGCGCCTGGGCCAATACCCACAAACACTGCTTGAACACCCGTTTCCAACAAGGCCATAGTAACGGACTTTGTCGCGCTATTACCCACCATAACTGGAATTTTTGATGATTTACAAAGCGCTGCTAAATCCAATGGTTCCGCACCATTGGCGCTTCTATGTTGTGTAGAAACAACAGTTGATTGAACTAAAAAGACGTCTGCACCAGAATCCGCTGCAATTTCATTGTATTTAGTGGCTCTAACTGGAGTCGCCGACACCATAACAGGTGCACCGGACGCTTTAATTTCTTTAATGCGTTTTACAATTAAGTCTTCTTTAACAGGCTCTAAATAGAGTCGCTGCATCAAGGTCACATAATCGGATTTAGACACGCTAGCAATTTCTTTTAAAATAGCCTCGGGTTCTTCATATCGCGTTTGCACACCTTCAAGGTTCAAAACACCGGCGGCGCCATACTTACCCATTAAGGCGGCTGATTTTGGACTGACAACGGAATCCATAGCAGACCCGATAATTGGAATTTCCAATTTTATGCCAGCAACTGTTGTAGAAATATCTACTATTTCTGGGTCAAGTGTAATCTCCGATGGAACGAGAGCTATTTCGTCGAATCCATATGACCTAATAAATCGCTGGCTGGTTGCTGCGGACATTGTAGTTGTGCCTCCTAGAAGATGAAGTAAATTTGCATAATCCTATCAAATTTTCAGACCTCTTGTCCATAGAAAGGTCTATTTTTTTTGATATAAAACAACATTCTGTGTTTCAGCTACTTTAATAAGGTTAGGATTTGCCTCTAATGCAGCCAATCCAATTGCGTATCCGCGGCGATTAGTGGGCGTGTATGCACGTTCACCGCGAAGTAACGCGTTTATCACTTGCGTTTTATGTCCCTTTTTCCATTGATCGGCAATATAAGCATTGTGATTCCCATTAGCAGGGAAAAAAGGATCCATTTTTTGAACAACAACAAAATCACCATCAAATGAATTTGGAAATAATGTCAAACCGTCCCTATGCTCCAAATGCACGTATAGTGCGCTAGATGCCACAACAGATGCATCTGGCGGAATAGACTCCAGTAAACGATGAGTGGCCCTTAAATCAGCAGGTAGCATGAAGGAGCGAAGATCTAACATAACAATCGCGAGCACATTTACCACCATAAAAAACACAGCAGCCCCCTTCCCCACACGCCGCCACACGCACACCCACTTCACAGACGATTTCGACAACGCAAACAAGCCAAGAATACCGCCCATCATCATAATAGGCACCAACGGAATAGAATAATGAGAAAGAATATCGATAGTACCAGGCTTATTACTTAATAACGATTGTGCAAAGGTACCCACTGAAAGAATTAGAATTGGAGAGGCCAAAGCAAACGCTCCTAAAGGTAACAGTATTAACAAAATATAAGCAATTTTAGGTGCCTGAAACACAGTTTTAAGAACAATATCTGGGCGAAACACAACTGTGAACAATTTTTCACCCAAGCCATCCCCCAAATGATCATAGTAGGTTAAATAGGAATAATCACCATCGGGCAAATGTGACGGCATAATAAAACCCACCAAAGACAATCCCCATGCCATTGCCACAACGCCTAATAAAACCCCACGTTTAATATCCCGTTGAAAAACGATTAAATATAACGCAAATGAAACCGTAATCAAAAACCCTGTTTCTTTAGTAAAAAGCAAGAGGACAGAAAGCAGAATAGCCCGTTTCATCTGTTTTATATCTAAGTAATAAATCAACCAGCTCAACAGAGTCGCCATAAGAATTTCACCATGCAAATCATGAAAATTAGCGCGCCTAAATGGTAGATACAAAAACAAAACTAAGAAAGTAATATACAAGCCTCGTTTACCAAAATACTTTTGGCCCAGTTTAAGTATGGGAAAAGCCATTAGAATTAGTAAAATAGTATGAAATAAAAACAACCAAAACGGCGTAGGAAAAAGCTTATAAAGCGGAACAAGTAGCCACATGATGGGGTAAAAATGCATCCAAATTAAGCTTATGTTGTAGTCTTCTAGAAACAAGCCTCTACCCTGTGCGGCGTTCCATAGTGCATGATCGTAAAAGTAGAGATCATAATAATGCATTTGAAAGCCAGAAAATCGAAACAATTTCTGAACAAGAAAATAGGCAAATAAGCCAGCTAAAAGAATAAGAATAGGTTTTTCAGCTCTAATAAATGAGCGAATGGTTTTAATCATGTGCCGCAGGTTGGCGTAGGTACCGATGTCGAATTGTAAACTGCGGTGATTTATTCATTGATAGAAATAATCTCCCCACATATTCACCAAGCAAACCCATCGAAATAAGTTGAACACTTGCAAATAAACACACAACAACCATTAAGGCCGCCCAGCCCAAAGGTAAATTTGGGTTCATAATCTTTTCGTAAATTGCGTAGCCAGAAAGACCCAAACCAAAAAGACCTGTTAACGCGCCCAAAACAATCGCCATTCGAAGCGGCAGAATTGAGAAATTCGTAAACATATTCAACCAAAGCCGAAGCAATTTAACCAACGTATAATTAGATTTACCCTCTTGGCGCTGATTATGTTCAACACGTATTTTACCGATGTTGCTTGTAACCCGAAGTATCAAACCGTCGATATAGGGATAAGGATGGTCATATTTAATAATCTCATCAACCACAAACCGCGACATTACTTTAAAACTGGATAAGTACAAACCAGAGGGCTTTTTAAGCATCACATTAGCCACTTTATCATTAAACCAACTACCCAAATTGCGTAATATATGGTGACGCTTCTTGTCATAGTAGGAATACACCACATCCAATTGCTCATGAATGGCCATTTTCACCATTTTAATAACTTCCGAAGGCGGGTTTTGAAAATCATCATCCATAATCACAGCAAAATCACCTGAAACAAAATGTAACCCAGCCATCACCGCATTATGTTCGCCTGAATTACGAGCCAAATCAATAAAAGTAACCACATTTGAATATGCCTCATGAGTACGAATGCATTCAGCCTTTGAATCATCAGGAGAACAATCATTCACCAAAACAATCTCAAGGGGCGATGGTAATGCGGCAACTAATTCACTTACTAAACGAAAAATAGAGGCCTGCCCATTATAGACAGGAATCACAATGCTAATTGTTTTAGCCAACATGCGCCACAACCTGATTAAAATGACCAATCACTGTATCCACTTCTTGATCTGTTAAATATGGAAAAATAGGCAAGCTAATGATTGATTTTGTTAGCGCATCTGCCTCAGGGCATTTAGGTGCATTTTTAGGTGCAACCTGCAAATACCCTGGCTGTAAATCGATAGATTTAGGATAGTGAACCTGACATTGAATACCAAAATCACGCATCGCATGCAATACTTTATCACGATTTTTAACCGTAACGACATACAGATGGAATGCGTGTTCATCATGACGACTTTCATGCAAAACTGTGCCGTACTCTAATAACTCATCATAGCGTTTCGCAATGGAACGGCGACGATTATTCCACTCTGTTAGGTAGTCTAACTTTTCCGATAATACAGCCGCCTGCAGCTCATCTAAGCGACTGTTAAAGCCAACTTCTAAATGAGAAAACTTCTTATCTTGTCCATAATCACGCAATTGCCGAGCGCGAGACGCCACAACTTCGTTATTGGTAACAACTGCACCACCGTCCCCATAGGCACCCAAGTTTTTGGTCGGATAAAAAGAAAAAGCGGCGGCATCCCCCCAGCTTCCAGCTAAACGTCCCTCATAACTTGCACCAACCGATTGAGCACAATCTTCAACAATCTTTAATCCATACTCCGCTGCAATTTGCATAATCGCCGGCATGTCACACATTTTTCCATATAAATGAACAGGAATGATTGCCTTTGTATTCTTGGTAATAGCCGCACGAATACAATCTGGGTTTATTAAACCCGTATGAGGGTGAACGTCTACCGCGACTGGCGTGGCCCCTACCCTAGAAATACCTGTAATAGTGGGAAATGCCGTTAAGGCACTAGTAATAACCTCATCTCCAACACCTATTCCCAGTGCCGCTAAAGCAACTGACAACGCATCAGTACCTGAAGCGACACCAATTGCATGTTCTACCTCATTAAAATCAGCAAACGCATGTTCAAACGCATCCACTTCTTTACCTAAAACATACCACCCGCTTGATAAAACCCGGTCTATTGCACGGCGAATAGCAGGCCCGATATACGTATCTTCTCGTTTAAAATCATTGGCTAAAATCACGCGGGATACTCCTCTAAATAATGCTGAATGTATTCCTTATAATAACGTATTGTCTCGGCAAGACCATCATCTAAACTTACTTTAGGATCCCATCCCAATTCAGATTTAATTAACGAATAATCCGAATAGTAATCCCCAATATCAATTCGTTTCTTTTCTTCAGGAAAAGGAACCATATTAAATTCAAACTCACACAACGAAGATAAAATATCCACAAATGATTTTAAGGAGTAATGAGTAGAATGCCCAAGATTATATACCTTACCAATCGCCACATCCTGTGCCGCAGATAACAATAACGCATCAACCACATCACTAACAAAATTAAAATCTCGTAATTGCGACCCATCACCAAATATTGAAATAGGCTTACCCAAAATGGCATCTCGAATAAAAATACCTGTAAATCCTTGCCCGTCATGCTTTAGTAATTGACATGGGCCATACACATTTGTCATGCGTAAAACCGTGCTAGGAATATGATAAACGTTATTGTACAAAATATGATAATACTCACCGGCTACTTTATTAATACCATTCACATCAACCGGTTGAACAAGGTGCGATTCCGTAACAGGTAATGAGTCTGGCCGTCCATAAACTTGGCGAGTGCCTGCGTATACTAAGCGAATAGTTGGATTATATTTTCGACACGCCTCTAGTAGAATCAACTGCGCACGACAATTGATATCCAAATCGGTTAATGGATCCGTCATACTATCAATGTGAGACACCTGACCAGCTAAATTGAACAAGTAATCCTGATCGCGCACCAAATGTGCGTTTGCACTGGCATCTCGAATATCTGAAAAGTTCACCTTTAGTTGATCACGAATATCGCGAATATTAAATAAATTCCCACCATAACGCGGAATCATCGAATCCACGATAGTAACTTTAGCACCCAGTTCAACTAATTTGCGCGCCAAATGGGAGCCGATAAAACCGACTCCTCCTGTTATTAATACACGTTTATTTTTAAAGATTTCCATATAAATTATTGCATTCGTGCCATTACGCGTTGAAACTGTTCTAATAAATCCTTTGGGTAGGCGTGAATTAAATCGGGATATTCTTCTAAAGAAGCCCGAATATTAGTCTCCCGTAACAGTGTAACACCATTTTTATTAGATTGCAGAGTAAGATCCTTAGTTCCTGTTACAAAATAAAACTGGCTACTCGCGTATTTAGGTAAACCCGCATTTTGCTTTAATATTTGCTGGGAATAACCATTAAAAAACCCAAAATACGACACGACACGAGGAAAATATCGCGGATAAAACAAACCCAGTTCAATGGCAAAATTACCCCCACGTGAAAACCCAACTAAGACACTTCTATTGTAATCAATCCGATATCGCCGTCCCAGTTGTTTCCAAAATTGCAGCACATGTTTTCGATCATCTATTTCGCCATGTAAATACCCCTTTTCTTTACTGCTAGCCCGTGGGCAAAGCACAATAAAATTCAATTGTGTTGCTACCGGTCGCCACGTATCACAGGAAAATTGTTCATCTTGATTCAGACCATGTAGCGCTATGATTGCCGGGTATCGATTTACCAAACGAAACCCTTTAGGCAAGACCACTAACGCAGTTTGACCCGTTGGCAATACAATTGAATGCTCTAATATCTTCTCAGTGGCCTGTAAAGGTGAAAAAGAACCAAATAAAATTAGACAAAACAGGCACAGCCCTGCGTTTCTTATAGGTCCCACGTCAATTCCAATTCATCCAACACAAAAAATTTCAGAACCAATTTCGTTAAATCTAAAGGCAATTGCTCAAAACGTAATTTGCCATGAACTTTAAATTCTTCATTCACCTCAGACGTCCATTTTGAGGGAAGATAAAAGGCGCCATCAGAACCGACCAATAATATGGTTGAAATTGGATCCATACCTATCGTTTCAGCATGCTGAAACGATTCCATTTGTATCGAAAATTCTGCCACATGCGATTTTGCAAAATAGGTAGGTTGAATCACCAGACGGATTTCCTCATATACCTGTTCTTGCACAGGCAGCACCAACGGTACAGCGGCTCCCTTTGCCCGAGGACATTGCGTGATAACAAACACCAATATTGCAACTGATATTGCAACCAGAAACAGAGCAATAAAACGCCTAAGTGTGTATTTATTTAATGCCATTTGATAGAACACCCCATACTAGGGTATTGCGGGATAATGGGTGCTTTACCAACAGATAACGCCTGCATAGCAGACTTCAAATCCTGCCGTGTAACACGCGTTTCATCTTGCCAATTATCGTCAATACGCCCGCGATACACCAACTCTCCGTTATAATCTAACAAATACATATCTGGTGTACACTGAGCATCATAGGATTTTGAGACCGCTTGGGTATCGTCTACCAAATACGGAAATGAAATTCCCATTTTGGCCGCGAATGCAGGCATTTTATCTGCAGCATCCTCTGGATAATCCGGATGGATATTAGGGTTAATCGCCACAGAATGAATACCCAATTGTTTACCATAATTAGCCAATTCCACCAATCGAGGCCATACCGCAACAGCATACGGGCAATGATTGCATGAAAATATCACCAGAAGCCCCTTCTCACCGCATAGTTCATCGCGAGAAAAAGCCCGGCCATTTGCGTCATTTAATGTAAACGACGGCATGCTTGAACCTAGCTGAGTGGTAGATGATTCAAGTAATGCCATAAGCGCTCCTTATAAATGTAACGCAGATAAAATATCAGTCAACGAAGTAAATTTTTCGCGAGGCTTCCCGACTTTTTCCCCAGCTTCGCGCTCTAACTTATCAATTGTTTGCCAATGTGAAAATGTTAAAACCTTTACACCACGCTCAAGCAATAAGGATTGTAAGTCATCTGAATCACGTTTATCAGCAGGCTTCAAGGATGGAATATCATCAATTAAGGTCTGTACCGTTTCAATACTATCTTTTCGATTTGTGCCTATTACACCACTTGGTCCTCGCTTAATCCAGCCCGTAACATACATCCCACAAACGGGCTTACCCTCATCTAATATTCGCCCGCCTTCATTTGGAAAAACGCCGCGTGCAGGATCAAAGGGAACACCTGGCATGGGTAGTCCGCGGTAACCAATGCTTCGAAAAACCAAACCAACATTCAAGGTTTCAGTCTCACCAATACCTTGAGCGCGCTGGGAACCAGCCTCTCCAGATAGCGCATTTTTTTCCAGTACAAGACGTTCCACACGTCCATTTCCTTCTATCGCTACCGGACTTTTCAAAAACAACACATGAACACGCTTCTTTTTACCGCTAAGAGAGGAATTAAAGAAACGCTCTAACACTTCAATATTTTTACGCGCCTTGTTATTGGCGGCTATTTCATCCCTATCAGCATCATTTAGTTCCAATTCAGGCACCACAGGCTCAGACTCATCCAACTCACCCATCTCTTGAATTTCAAGCTGAGTAAATGCCGCTTGGGCAGCCCCACGTCGGCCAATCAAATAAATATCTTCAACATTACTATTTCGCAATGCCACCAAGGCGTTTTCTGTAATATCAGAACTCATTAATTCAGAAGGTGACTTTGCTAAAATTCGCGTCACATCAATCGCAACATTACCCTGACCAATAATAGCCACCGCTTTTTGAGATAAATCAAATTGTCTGGATTGATAATCAGGATGCCCATTGTACCAACCCACGAATTCAGTTGCAGTATGTGAACCAGGCAAATCCTCACCGGGAATACCCAGCTTACGATCTGATTCTGTTCCACACGCAAAAATTAATGCATCATAATAATGGCGTAACTCTTCAATAGTAAGATCACGTCCAATACACACGTTTCCAAAAAAGTGGAAGCCGTCATTCATCGCTATCTTCTCATAAGCAGACGCAATAGACTTCATACGCTGATGATCAGGTGCGACTCCACCTCTAAGCAACCCAAATGGTGTTGGTAACCGTTCAAACATATCAACGGTCACTGACATTCCCGTTTTAAACAGGGCCTCAGCAGCATAAAAACCGCTTGGTCCACTCCCAATAATGGCCACACGTAGTGGCGATGTAGATTCTGCTAAATTCATAATGAACATTAAATCATATTCCGCAACGACGTTCCAGATTAGTTATAAATAAGCCGTTAGTTTGCGCTCAAGAGTTTCCATAGACGTATAACCTAAAATCATGTCCAGAACCCGATAGTTTGCGTCTAGAATAAACGTTGTTGGAATGGAACTTATACCACCAAAAATAGCCGTTAATTCGCGATTTCCCATTGCGATTGAGTATGGAATCCTATGCTGAACGGCAAACGCTTGCGCATCCGCTTGGTAATCATCAAGAGAAATACCAATAATACGAACTCCCTTTTCGGCATAGGTACCATGAGCCTTGATTAAATGGGGTATTTCAGCCTGGCAAGGCGGGCACCATGTCGCCCAAAAATTAATAACGATCACCTTGGTATCAGGTAAAGAAAACGCAAGTGGATTCCCGTGAATATCACGCACATGAAAATCAGAAAGAGCACTCAACTGCGCGCCATCATTTGTTAAATCAGACACATTTGGGTGTTGATTTTTCCCAAAATAGTTAATAGCAAAGGTGATACCGATAAATATAAACAAACCGATCAAAAAATATATAAATCGCGTCTTCATAGCTGCTAATTCCTCCGTGTAGTGGTAGTGGTTACATGATAGTTAAGTATAAATGCCCTTTAAGGTAACAACAACACGTAAAGGTGGTGCGCCCGGCAAGATTCGAACTTGCGACACACGGATCCGAAGTCCGTTGCTCTATCCAGCTGAGCTACGGGCGCGTAACATTATTAAAGCAGCGAAATGATTAACAGGCAAGCATACGTAACTGGTATTAACGAGTACAACGAGTGAGAGGGGGTTGGCTCCAGTTAGGCTAATGGCCGCTGGAGGGGGCGACGTGAGCCCCATACAATTGAGTACGGGCGCGTAACATTATTAAAGCAGCGAAATGATTAACAGGCAAGCATACGTAACTGGTATTAACGAGTACAACGAGTGAGAGGGGGTGGCTCCAGTTAGGCTAAAAGTAAGCCATATTTGCATGATATCGTTCTATGCTATAATGCAAAAATGAGTTCAGAAACAATAAAAGGCGTAATTCTTGCAGGCGGCACAGGGTCTCGCCTATTCCCACTAACAAAAGTGACAAACAAGCACCTACTACCCGTAGGTCGCAAACCCATGGTGTTGCATTGTGTGGACAAACTAGTTGGCGCTGGTATTAAAAACATCATGATCGTAACCGGAGTCGAGCATATGGGAGACGTGGTTAGTCTGTTAGGTAGTGGCAAAGACTATAACTGCCAATTCACCTACCGTGTTCAAGACGAAGCAGGTGGAATCGCACAAGCACTAGGCCTTGCCAGAGACTTTGTTGGCGGAAAAAAGATGATCGTAATTTTAGGTGATAACATGTTTGAAAACGACCTAAAAGAGCAAGTAAGTTCATTTGCCAAACAAGAGTCCGGTGCGCGGCTACTATTGAGCGAAGTTGAAGACCCTGAACGATTCGGTGTGGCTACACTAGAAAATGGAAAAATAACCAAAATAGTAGAAAAACCAAGTAAACCAGAAACAAATATGGCCGTTACAGGAATTTATATGTACGATAGCGCCGCATTTAGCTTTATAGACAAATGCAATCCATCACAGCGCGGTGAAGTTGAAATTACAGATGTGAACAACTTTTATGTGAGTGCAGGAAAATGCAATTACGATATATTACCTGGCTGGTGGACCGATGCGGGTACATTTGAAAGCCTGGCACGCGCCAATCAATTGGTAAACCAAACCGATTAGTAAAGCTGCCATCCCGGATTTGCAACATACCAATCGATAGTGTCAGCCAATCCGTCATCAAAGCTAATTTTAGGTGTCCAGCCCAGTTCCTTTTCTGCTTTAGAAAAATCCATGGCATATCTAAAATCATGACCTAAGCGATCCGTCACAAAGGAAATCAACGATTCCGGTTTACCTAAATGGGCCAAAATCCGTTTAACCATATCTAAATTTGTAATCTCAGCATCACCACCAAAGTTATAGGCCTCACCCACAACACCGTTTTGTAAGGCTGCATCGATTCCCCTGCAATGATCAACCACATGTATCCAATCACGAATGTTTTCGCCTTTGCCATACACAGGTAAGGCTTCATTGCGAAGCGCTTTTGAAATAATAACTGGAATTAATTTTTCGGGGTATTGATAGCGCCCGTAATTGTTAGAACAACGTGTGATAACAGCTGGAAACCCAAACGTATGCACATAAGATAATACCAATAAATCGGCAGATGCCTTCGAAGCAGAATACGGAGAACGAGGGTCCATAGGCATATCCTCTTTGAATTTGCCTGTTGCACCCAAACTACCATACACTTCATCAGTAGATACCTGAACATAACGTTCAACATTATGTTGACGAGACAATTCCAATAACACCTGAGTACCTTTAATATTAGTATCAATAAATGGAGTGCTATTTTCAATACTACGGTCTACATGAGACTCTGCAGCAAAGTTGATGACCCAATTCGGTTTATATGATGAAAAAACAGCCGCCATACCAGGCTCATCACCAATAGCATCCGCATTTTCAATATGTTGTTTTACAAATTCGTAATTCGGACGAGAAGAGACTTCTCCTAAATTAGCCAAATTTCCTGCGTAAGTTAATGCATCCACATTGACAACACGCCATTCATCGCCATAGGTTTCATACCAATATTCAAGGAAATTTGCGCCAATAAATCCTGCACAGCCAGTTACTAATAAGGTTTTCATGCACCGAATTATAACACAGGAATGCCACTAGTCCGACTCAATAAAAGGGTGTGACACATACTCCCGTTCTCCATTCGTAAGCACATACGCCTGCCCCACCACACGCTCGTACTCGTCGCACACCGCCTTCCCCAACTCTTTATTTGGCATTTGCGCACCAAACAAACGACACTCATTTATCTGCTCCAAAAAAGGGCTCCACACCAACAAGGCATCAGTAGGCATACTATCAGCGTTCGATTTCATTAAAGATAAGGCCGAATAAGCAGATACAGTTAAACGAAAATCCAAAAGCTCTTGTTTCATACTTTGTGCGTGAATAATCAAAATACCGTGAATAGTAAGCACCATGGAACCGGTTAAAATGGTAATAAATAACAAAAAGAACTTAATCATATGCCACACCAAACCACCACTGCATCGAGTCTTGAAAAGCCGTAATCGTCACCGAAACGAGAGAACCAGAACAATCAACTTTAAAACTCGAAATATCGCCTACATCACTTAGATAATTACGACCACTTCCCTTTTTTATTGCCAACCGATTCTGGTAATATTCAATGGTATAGCGCGTCAGTGTCTCATCCTGAAGCACAAATGAACTAGAGCCGCACTCCACAAGCTGCACAGGCCCTATAAAGCGTTGAGAGACTGATGAGTGAAAATACCGAACTGTAGCCTGATTCCAAAGACGAGATACTCCGTTATGAAGAGGTAAAATGCCTGCGCGATACACCGCGTTTATACCACCAGCCAAAAGAAGAAGGGCCATACTCCCCATCACCACATCAAGCAACATATACCCCTTACATCGTTTCATATGATTTCATCTCTAAAGTGGTTCCATTAAGAGTAATTACACGTGTTTTCAGTTCTCCTGTCGCGCTCATCACCGTTGAAGAGCCCATTCGCTTCGCTAATTCAGATTTAGCGATAAGAAGCGCCTCATGGGAGACAGATAGGGTTTCAAATCGCCTATTAGCAGACACAACAAAAGTTGAAAGCGAATTCATACTAACACCCAATACAGAAATTAAAATAATTGCTACAAAACTTAGATAACCGTTCACAACACTCTCACACGTCCATACCCAACACCCACAGTAATGCGCTGGGTCACACCACCACACTTCAACGTCAAAGAATTCGCGTACTTTGTGCGCCCATCAGGCTTAAAGCCAACCCGTTTATAAGACTCAAAAACAACTGCTCCGCGCAAATTCAAGGTTTCCCCAGATTCACTTACCACTAACCCATTAGGCAACACAACATCTATACCGCGATCCGCTTTAGACACAATAGCCGCTGTGCGTTGATGCAACAAAAACTCGCCAACCAATTGCCCCGCATTTCGGCACCGCTGCGCATCAGAATCCAAACGAACACCTATACCAAGACCTAAAATCAAACTAGTTAGAATTAGACCCACCCCCAACTCAAAAAAATGCATAACTAATTACCAAAAGAGGAATAAAAGGTATGGGTTCAGCACGCGGCCAACGATTGAAAAGTAATGCAAATGAGAACAGGAGCGACAGTAAACCTAAAACCTGAAAATAAGCATGCCAATGGGGAGTAGGCAAAAGAAAAGAGATGCCGGCAAGAACAAACAAATCAGCAGATCCGCAAAACAGTTCAAATTTCGGGCATAACCAAAACAACGAAGCAACACAATTCAACACAATAAACACGCAAAATTGAAGAAAATTAACATGGTTGCAATGCAAAACAAACACCAAGCCAAGAAAAAGGAATAGAAGCCAAGATGGTACGCTACGCGCACGCACATCACACCCCATTAATAGAACTAAAAGCCCCCCTACCATGTTTCCCCCCTACTAAATTACAAGCCGTTAATCGCCTTATAAGCCAGAACAGTATTGCTTAATAACATTGCAATTGTCATCGGCCCTACTCCACCCGGTACCGGTGTAATTGCAGACGCCTTTTTAGAGACAGTATCAAAGGCAACATCACCAACAAGTTTATAACCCTTTTCAGTGTCTGGGGCGTCCACACGATTAATACCAACATCAATCACAACAGCACCCTCACGCACCATATCCGCAGTCACAAACTCAGGCTGACCAATAGCGGCAATTAAAATATCAGCCTGTTTAGTAATATCCGTAAGGTTTTTAGAACGAGAATGACAAATAGTGACAGTCGCATTCGCACCATCTTCTTTTTGGACTAACATGGCAGCAAGAGGTTTACCCACAATGTTACTACGCCCTACTATCACAACATGTTGTCCAGCGGGATCAATCTTATAAAAACGCAACATTTCCATCACACCATATGGTGTACAACTCTTCAAAGTAGGCAAACCCGCAAGCAACTTTCCCACATTCACAGGATGAAAACCATCAACATCCTTAGCCGGAGAAATATGAGTTAAAAGTGCAAACTCATCTAAATCTCCAGGTAAAGGCAATTGAAGCAGTATGCCATGAACCGTATCATCATGATTTAATGATGTAATTAAATCGTGCAATTCTTGTTGAGATGTTGACGCTGGTAATCGATGTTCAAAAGAAGATATACCCACTTCAATACACGCTTTGTTTTTCATTCCAACATACGCTTGAGATGCCGGATTATCACCTACTAAAATAACGGCAAGCCCTACTTTACTTGGTAAAGAAGCTACTTCAGCCGTTAAACGTGCCTTAATCGCATCTGAAACAGGTTTACCCTGTAATTGAGTTGCGGCAACAACACTCACTACTTGCTGTCTCCTGAATCTAAAACATACGTACGATTGTCTTCAACACCATCAATCACTTTTTGGTAATTTCCCTCTTTGTAGCCTTCTTCTTGGCGTTTATGATTTAACTTATTCTTTTTTAAATATAAGTCGAACACATCTTGAGGAGACAAATCCGCAACCGTACACATACTAACCCAAAAATGAAGCATATCAACAAGCTCTACTTTGATATTGTCCCAATCATCTTCATCTTTTTTCCACCATTTCCAGTTTAAACTATCCACTGCTTCAGCGCTTTCCTGACGCAATGCCAATTCAAAATCTAAAAACCGTCTGCGACGAATCTCAGGGTCTTTAATCTCTGAGTATAAATCAGGATTAATTTTCTCATTTAAACGAATTTGTTCTTCAAATACGGCTTCTAAACTCATGCTAATTCCTCTTTTCTCTACTGAATCAAGCGTCGAAGACTGGTTTCCGTAGGGATTCCTGATTCTTGACGATCATTTATAATAAACGTTGGGGTGGCATTAATGCCAATATCAATACCGATTTGCTGATCAATCTGAATTGCAGACTTAGATTTAGGATCTTTAATACATGCTTCCAAAACGGCCACATCAAGAGTTAAAGCCGCAGTCAACATGGCTTTTGGCTGGGTTGTTTTCAACTTTGATTGTTGAGAAAAGAACACATCCAACGCCTCCCAGAACTTGTCTTGCTTGCCAGCACAATGGGCTGCAATAGCCGCATCAAACGCACTTTCATGCATACTGAGTGGAAAATGGCGAAACTCAAAGTAAATTTGATCCTTAAGATCCGATTTTAAAATCTCTTTCATCGCATTATGCGCTTTCGAACAATACGGGCACTGCAAATCACTAAACTCAACAATACGTATTGGGGCATTTGGATTACCTATACTATAACTTCCAGATGGGTTACGCTTTACCGTAACTTGCCCTGGGCGTGGAATGTTATTTTTAATGCCTTTGCTAATAAACAATTCATCAATAAAGCGTTGATAAGCAGACTGCTTTTTATTATTTGTTAAAAAGGCGTTAATCTGCGCTCTTGCTTGCGCCTTAGTCATCCCAGCAGGAATTTGGCTCTTGTAATCCCTATAAAAATCGTCGATCTCTTCGTCAGTTACCGTACTATAACGTGCCACAGCCTCTTCTAGAATCTGATTAAAACCTGCACCAGATTTCTTTGCCTCTGATTCAATAACCATGCGTTCTAAGGCTTGCTTACGCATATTATAACGCTGTAAATCCAACTTTTTCATTTCCGCCCCTAAGCGCGCATCAAGCTCACCAAGTGTGACTCTATTGCCATCAATTGCAGAAATAATCTGAAGCGACGATTCAGAAGAGCTATTTAATTCACCCAGTTTATAGGCACCAAATATTAATAATGGCAAAATTAAAGACACGCTCAATATCATAGCTACCTTTGAAACCCCCTCAATATTAAAAATAGAAAATAACCCATTTTCACGACGTAGCTGTAACGCAACAAAGATAAACAACAGTAAAACCAGGTTAAAATTCAGAAAACAAAACAGACAAAACCCTGGCAAAACAACCAACTGAACAATCGTCAACACGCTTGAAATCAACAAGGCTACTAAGGATAAATTAAATTGCCAACGTAACGCAGCAAGATCTTGCTTTCCGCTTACGTACCGCCAAGCTAAAACCAGCATGGCTAAAAAATATGCTGCAGCAAAAACAGAAACTGGGATTCCAAAAAGGGAACCCCAGCTGCTCTGAATTACTTCTTTACACAATGACCCGGCGCCGCAAAACTTCGCTCCAGTCAAACTTAGAAATCCTAAGTAAGTAGAGTTAATAAGACCGAGTATAGAAAGGAGTAAGTTAATCACCTATTACTTAATGATCTTGGTTAGAACGCCAGCACCAACTGTACGTCCACCTTCGCGAATCGCGAAGCGTAACCCTTCTTCACAAGCTACCGGTACAATTAATTCTACTGTCATACTGACGTTATCACCTGGCATTACCATTTCAACATCAGCCGGCAATTCCACGTTTCCTGTTACATCCGTTGTACGAATGTAAAACTGTGGACGATACCCCTTAAAGAATGGAGTATGGCGACCGCCTTCTTCTTTCTTCAAGATATATACTTCCGCTTCAAACACAGTGTGAGGCTTAATAGAACCTGGCTTACATAATACTTGACCACGTTGCAGATCATCTTTCTCTACACCACGAAGCAAAGCACCCATGTTATCACCTGCGCGACCTTCATCTAATAATTTACGGAACATTTCAATCCCAGTTATAGTGGTCTTAACAACTTTTTCCTGCATACCAACCAACTCTAACTCTTCACCAACTTTAACAGTTCCACGCTCAACACGCCCTGTTCCAACTGTTCCACGACCTGTGATAGAGAAAACGTCCTCGATAGGCATTAAAAAGGGTTTGTCTATTTCACGCTCAGGCTCTGGAATGTAGCTATCTACCGCATCCATTAATTCCCAAATGCATTTTGCATCTGCACTCTCACGGCTTTTATCTGTTGCGTTTAAGGCTTTTAAAGCAGAACCTTTGATAAAAGGAATATCATCGCCAGGAAAATCATATTTGCTCAAAAGCTCACGAAGTTCCATCTCTACTAGCTCTAATAATTCAGGATCATCAACTTGGTCAGTTTTGTTCATAAACACAACCATGCTAGGAACGTTTACCTGACGTGCAAGCAAGATATGCTCACGCGTTTGTGGCATCGGGCCATCAGCTGCACTTACAACCAAGATTGCGCCATCCATTTGAGCCGCGCCTGTGATCATATTCTTGATGTAATCCGCGTGACCTGGGCAGTCAACGTGGGCATAGTGACGTTTTTCGGTTTGGTATTCAACGTGCGCTGTTGCAATAGTAATACCACGCTCTTTTTCTTCTGGCGCCGCATCAATCTGGTCATAGGCTCGGGCTTCAGCAAATCCCACGCTTGCCAATGTTGTAGTAATCGCCGCCGTTAGCGTTGTTTTACCATGGTCAACGTGACCAATGGTTCCTATATTCACATGTGGTTTACTACGATCAAATTTTTCTTTAGCCATTTCTGGACTCTCCTTTATTTATTAAAAATATTTTTATGTTATACGGGGATTGTAGAAAAAATCATCGCAAAGTGCAAGTGCAAGTTACGCCTTTTTTTGACATTTATCGCACAATCCATAAATGTGTAGCGACCTATAATCAGCCTCGAAATTAATCTTTAAACAATATTTATCCAATAAGTCACCAACTAAATCATCCTTAATTTCTTGAATACGGCCACAATTATTACAAATAATATGATCGTGTAATTTATCCCCAAAATTTTGTTCATAAAACACTTTACCGTCTTTTGTATTAATCTTTTGCAAAAAGCCACCTTCAAGCAGTTGCTTAATCACCCGATACACAGTAGCCCGACTAAAATCATTGTCCTTTTGATGCATTTTAACGATAAAGTCATCCACCTCAAAATGTGTTTTAACTTTACAAAGCTCATCAACAATTGCCTTTTTTTGCATGGTATAACGACTACCGACTTTTTCCATGTATTCGCTAACCAATTTATGTGCACGTTTCATGATTGTAGACCTCGCATTTTAACATCGATCGTCAAAATATGGATAATTAACGCATCAACAAAACGCCGAATACCATACACAACATGTGCACCATGTGGACTGGTGTTAAACACACGCCTTAACTCATGTATACGCGCCTCAAACACCTGATGCTGAGTATGATGCTCTAAATATCCCTCGTAATTAACACCCCTCATAACCTCTTCCTCCTCTTGAAAATGATCAAGCAAATCCCTTTCCAAAAAGTCTAGAATAGGCTCTAAATCATCTCGTTTATTCCCTCGAACGGCCCGGTCCAACATAGTAGTAAGCTGAAACACCTCGTGATGGTGATCATCTATAGACTGTATACCAATTTCATAGTCATCATTTTTCATTACAAGGTAATTCTATTACAAAATCACAACACCTACAAATGATATCAACGCTTGAAGCACAAAGATGACAATGCTACTATTTTGGCACTCAGTAAGGCTCCTGTAGCTCAGTTGGTAGAGCACATCCATGGTAAGGATGAGGTCAGCGGTTCAATCCCGCTCGGGAGCTCCAGCATCTTAACAAATGTTATCAATTAGCCTGGTCGGGCAAGCGGTAGCGGCCCTAGCGACGACAAGGAGCGAGAGGGGGTGGCTCCACGTAGGACTTTGTCCGGTGGAGGGGGCGACGCAAGCCCCTTATATTAGCATGAACCGCGTATATGCCACTGTTAAGGGGCTAACGGCCGACAAGCCGAATTAATCCCCGATGAAGGACCAGGACTTTCCTAATTCCGCGTCTACCACTAACGGTACGCTTAATTGCGCTGCATTACTCATTTCATTGACCACTAAATCCCTTAATGCCTGCTCTTCCCCAACCACACCATCGAAAACCAGTTCATCATGCACTTGAATCACCATTTTTGATTTCAAATTCGATTTTAAAAGCGCATTACGAACACAGATCATGGCTAACTTCATGATTTCAGCGGCCGTGCCTTGAACCCGCGTATTAACAGCGATACGCTCCGAAAAACTCTGTTTTTGGCGCTGAGAAGATGAAATGTCTGGTAATGGACGCACGCGCCCGAACATCGTAGTCACAAACCCGTTTTCTTTTGCAAAAATCTTGGTTTCATCAATAAATTGGCGAATACGCTTGAACTTTCCATAGTAAGAATCAATGATTTCCTGAGCATCTTTGCGTTTAATATCCAATTGATCGGCAAGCGCAAAGGCCCCCTGGCCATAAGTAATTCCAAAATTAACCGCTTTTGCATGAGCACGCTGATCTTTAGTAACCGAGTTATAGTCAATTTGATAAATAAGCGCCGCTGTCGCTTGGTGAATATCCTCACCCTTTTTGAAGGCATCGATCATGTTCTCATCTTCTGCTAAATGCGCCAAAACCCGTAATTCCACCTGAGAATAATCAGCAGACAATATAAATCCGCTTGCATCAGTAGGCACGAATGCACCTCTAATTTTTAGCCCTTCGTTCGTTCGAATCGGAATATTTTGCAGGTTTGGATTAGTGGAAGACAAACGACCCGTTGCCACAGAGGCCTGATTAAACGATGTGTGAATACGCCCCGATTGCGGTGAAATTAACTTTGGCAAGGAATCCACGTATGTGTTCAGCAGTTTCGCAAAACCTCGGTAGCGCAAAATTTCGCTGGCTATCGGGTGATCTGGCGCCAGTTTTTCCAGAACAGAAGAATCAGTTGAATAACCGGTTTTAGTCTTCTTTTCAGCCTCAATACCCATAGATTCAAATAAAATTTCACCCAGCTGCTTTGGAGATGCGATATTAAATGCCCTGCCAGCCAGCGTATGAATTCGCGCTTCTAATAGTTCCAATTCAGCCTCGAAATGCACATGCAATTCCTTTAGATATACAACATCAATATGCACCCCCTGAGACTCCATTTCAGATAAAACCATTTGAGTGGGTAATTCGATATTGTAAAAAATATCACTAAAACCATCTTTAATTTTTGGTTCAAAATACCCCTTCAATCGTAACGTCATGTCCGCATCTGCGGCGGCATAATCCCTAGCTATTGCAAGAGGTACCTCAGTAAATGAATGCTGATCTTTCCCCTTTCCCGCAACAGTCTCGTACTCAGTCATTGCAATACCTAAATAGCGTTTGGCACATGCTTTTAGGCCCACCCGTTCAAGAGGATCCAATAAAAAGGCCGCCAACATCGTATCAAAGGAAATTCCGCGCAATTGAATACCATAATTACTCAAAACCGATTGCTCATATTTACCATTATGCGTGTATTTAGGAATCGCATCGTCTTCTAGAAAAGGAACTAATAAATCCAATAAAGGCGAACGCTTAAACTCAATTTTAGAGGATACTTCGCTCCCTAAGTCAAACATGGGAAGTGATTGGGTTTCAGGCACAGGCGTCGAAACAAACGCATTCATTGGAATGTAATACGCTTTTTTCTCACGAAAACTAAGCGCAACACCCACTATTTCAGCCTCTGCAATTTGCAAACCTGTGGTTTCAAGATCGATAGCAAACCCATCTTTTGCAAATAACAGCAACTGCTTTAAAGCCGATTCTGTTTCAATAAGTTGGTAACTACCGTCTGGAGGAATAAGATCGCCAAACTCAGAACCAGAAGAGCCAGGATCAAGTCCAGGATGAGTATCTGTACTGTTCATTACTCCAGGATTACGGATTGCAGCATCAATCATCAACCCTTTCGCTGCTGCCCCACCATCGCTTAAACGCTTTGAAAAGCGATCAGAGAGAGTTTTGAACTGGTACTGATCAAAAACCCGAATAATCGAACCCCACTCAGGTTCATAATGAAGCGCATTTACATCGCAATCGATGGGAACTTCTCGGCAAATTGTCGCCAATTTACGACTCAAATACGCCTTCTCTTTATCTGTTTCTAATTTTGAACGCACCGATTTTGAACTGATGCTATCTAAATTGGCATACACACCATCCAAATCGCCGTATTCAGTTAATAACGAAACCGCAGTTTTATCACCAATACCCTTAACACCTGGAATATTATCAGACGCATCTCCTTTTAAGGCTTTATAATCCACAATAGATTCTGGACCAAGCCCCATTTTCTCACGCACATCACATGGTGTATAAACCATGGGTGAAGAAGATCCCCGCTTTGGTGTAACCACATTAATCGCATCAGTAACCAACTGAAAGGAGTCTTGATCCCCCGTAAAAATAAACGATTGCATACCTGCCGCTTGGGCACGTGTTGCCAACGTACCAATCACATCATCAGCTTCATACCCTGGCAAATCGCATTGGTGCAAACCGAGTTCTTCTATAATTTTAAATAAATATGGTACTTGCACAGAAAATTCTTCAGGTGGCGGTGGGCGGTGCCCCTTGTATTCGGTGTACATGGTATGGCGAAACGTGGGTTCTTTACGATCGAAACACACACAAATAAAATCGGGGTCAATCTGATCGATTGCCTGAAACACCAAACTGGCAAATCCATATATCGCATTACTTGGCGTGCCATCTTCTAAGGTTAAAGTGGGTGGGTACGCATAAAATGCCCGAAATGCCAGGCTAAATGCATCAATCAATAATAATTTTGGCATGAGACTATTTTAGCATAAGGTACAAATGCTATCGATACTATTCCTGCCGAAGAGGGTGTGTGGGTAGAGCAACGTCCGATTTCATTTTAAGCACACCCAAATCCTCTAACATTGAGATTGCTTGCCCTACCTTAAAAACACCTTGAGCAACCCCTGAAAAAACATACACCCCCCTATCACCATGATTTTCAATACAAAATGACACTCCCTCTCCTCCCTCCAAGCCATATTCAATCTGATACCCTTCCGTCTGAGATTCAAAGAAATCAGCGCGTTGATACCTTATTATATTAAAGCTATGCGATATCCCTCTGAGATGGACACCTCTTCCCTCAGCAATACCAAAAAAGGAACATTGGCTAGAAAAGGTCTTTTTACCTAGAGAAAGTCGCTCCAAATTACCAAAAAAATCGTTAATTGAAAGACATCGAAAATCTAATGTATTATGAAGCGGACTACCATCAGGTAAGTGCAATACGTAAAGTTTCACCCCTGGTAAATTCCTATTAGCAACTTGCGGGTTAACCGCACCATTCAAGCCCATATCTCTTAAAATCGGAAGGAGAACATCGGTAAGAAGGGTCAAAAACCCTCGGTTCCAGGGGCGAAGCGTCACCAGCTAAAGAGGTGAAGCCCTTTGATGAATGAAATAAGGAACGTAATCTGTCCATAGTACTTTAACGAATTTACCAACAATACAATTTCAAGAAAATTTAAAGAAATGACCGATGATAACAAGATTTAAAATAATGGCCAGACTCATCTTTCACATGACAAGCCCCCTCGCCTTCTAATTCCACCAAAAATAATAGTGAGTTATCTTCACAATTTACCCATATATCCACCATTTTTAGACGATTCCCACTGGTTTTACCCTTTTCCCACAATTCATTTCGCGATGTGGACCAAAATGTGGCATACCCAGTGCGCTGAGTATGTTCAAGCGCAACTTCATTCACATAAGCCAATATAAGGACATCTTTAGAGATGGCATCCTGAACCACCACAGGAACAACGTTTTGACCGGTCTGAGCTATAGAGTTTAGCTTCGTATAATCCAATTTCATGCCAATTGATTCTTTTGTTTTTTATAATCTTGAATTTCCTTTGGTAACGGAAACGCAATACCCTTTTCGATACTTTCATCTTGTTTTTTTACTGCATCTGGAAACCGAACAGATATCATTCTGACTAATTCATCCACTAAAAACTTAGGCACTGATGCACCTGAACTAATACCCAAAGATGTGCGACCATCCAACCAAGAGAATTTAAATTCAGAGGGCGAATCAATGATATAACTTGGAATACCTTGATCCTCGGCACGCTCCCGTAAACGATTGGAATTAGAACTAGCAAGAGACCCGACAATGACGATCACGTCGCATAATTTAGTAAGCTCAACGACCGCATCCTGACGATTTTGTGTGGCATAACAAATATCTTCTTTGCTGCCCGTAATAATATTCGGAAACTTTGCACGCAATTTTGCAATCAAATGAGACGTATCAGTCACCGACAATGTTGTTTGAGTCAACACGCCCACTTCAGCATCTTCAGGTATAGTTAAGTTATCAATATCAGACTCATCTTCAATAATATGTCGCAATCCATCTTCCACATATCCAGAGGTACCAATCAATTCTTGATGCCCTCTATGACCAATCAAAATGGTATGAACATCACGACGGCTATACCGCTCAGCCTGACGATGCACTTTTGTCACCAACGGACATGTGGCATCAACAATATGCAAGCCACGACGCGCTGCTTCTTCAAAAACATCCGGCGCAGTCCCATGGGCGCTAAAAACAACTGTATTGGTATCCGGCACATCGACTAGGTCTTCTATAAAAATAACACCACGAGATTTAAAATCCGCAATAATGGCCGTATTATGCACAATTTCATGGCGCACATATAAAGGTGTTCCATACTTCTCTAATGCAATTTCAACGATTTCAATTGCCGATGAAACCCCAGCGCAAAAACCTTGAGTATGTGCCAAATGAATAAACTTTAATTCGGTAGTATTGCCCATAACGGAGTTAGTATAGCATAATGAGTTAAATTTTTGGCAATTCTAAGGAGTGATTTTATGCACGAAATTAAAAGACGAAAATGCGAAACCGTTAATATCGGTGGCGTTAAAATGGGCTCTGAACACGCCATTATCATTCAATCCATGACCAATACACCCACAGCAAATGTTGAGGCCACAGTAAAACAAATTAAAGAGCTCGCAGACGCTGGATCAGAACTCGTTCGCATCACGGTAAACGATATGACAGCCATGAATGCCGTTCCATTAATCATTAAACAATTACGTACCGATGGATACAACACTCCTATCATCGGAGACTTTCATTATAACGGGCATATTTTATTAGCTGGCAATTCCGAAGGTGCTCAACTATTAGCAAAGTACCGAATAAACCCAGGCAATGTGGGAAAAGGCGACAAACACGATTCCAACTTCGCAACCATGATTCAAGCCGCTATTGATAACGACAAACCCGTGCGCATTGGCGTTAACTGGGGATCATTAGACCAAGAACTTTTCGATGAGTTAATGGAAGAAAATGCAAAACTAGCAGAACCAAAAGACTTCAGAGATGTGATAATTGATGCCATGGTGATGAGCGCAAAAACCAGCACCGAAGCGGCCATTAAACAAGGCTTAGCTAAAAATAAAATTGTGGTAAGTGTCAAAATGAGTGAAGTGCAAGACATGATAGAAGTGTATCAGCGACTCGCTAAAGAGACCGACTACACGCTACACCTAGGTCTAACCGAAGCCGGTGGTGGCGTCAAAGGAATTGCAGCCAGTTCTGCGGCATTGGCCATACTATTGCAACAAGGCATTGGCGATACCATACGCATTTCACTGACTCCAGAACCTGGAATCGCCCGTTCACGGGAAGTTGAAAACTGCAAACACCTATTACAATCAATGGGATTCCGGTTTTTCCGCCCTAGCGTAACAAGTTGCCCAGGTTGCGGCCGAACTGATAGCGATTACTTCATTCACCTTGCCAAAGATGTAAATGAACATATCGAGGCTAAAATTAATGAATGGAAAGGCATTTACCCAGGCGTAGAAAAACTACAAGTCGCCGTAATGGGTTGTGTTGTAAATGGACCAGGAGAATCAAAATACGCGGATATCGGCATTAGCCTACCAGGTATTCGCGAAACGCCTACCGCACCTGTTTACATAGATGGAAAGCAACATTGCACCTTAAAAGGCGACAAGATTACAGAAGAGTTTATCGATTTGTTCGAGAACTACATCAAAAATCGGTTTGCTTCAACTTAAATATTGAATTTTAAGTGAAACTAAGCGATTAAAGCTTCCTGACCAACAGGCTCTGTTGCGGTGATTTCTCCCTCACAAAACACCATCTGACCATTAACAAAGGTCATGACCGGATAACCTTGGATGTCAAAACCATCAAAAGCCGACCAACCGCATTTAGTAAATTGATCCTCATTACGAATGGTCTTACGCCCTTTCATATCGACCAGTATAAAATCAGCATCGTACCCGGGCGCAATCAGGCCCTTGTGTTGTATACGAAAGTTCCGAGCGGCATTCGTTGATAACAAACGCACGGCATGTTCTAAACTAAGCCGCCCCTGGTTCACCGCATTTAGCGTGAGCGGAACCATGGTCTCCACGCCGGGCAGCCCCGAAGGGGACTGACCAAAAGGCAACGCCTTTTCCGCAATTAAATGCGGGGCGTGGTCGGTCACGATCTGGCTAATCAACCCCGACGCGATCGCCTGCCAAAGTGCATCTTGATGGCGTTTCTCGCGAATTGGCGGGTTCATTTGAGCAAAAGTACCAATCTCATCATAAATTTCAGGTGCGCTTAATAATAAGTTTTGAATGCACACTTCAGTCGTTACATATGGCGACGGATTGGCAGATAAATACCGAACTTCCTCTTCTGTGCCAAGATGCAAGATGTGCGCACGACGTTTGTATTTATTCGCCATTTCCACCACAAATTTAGTGGATTTAAGGGCCGCTTCTGGGGGCCGACGACGCGTATGATCGGACACATCAGTAGAACCTTCATAATGGGCATAACCAGCATTCACCAAATCTTCATCTTCGCTGTGCAATGCAATCAATCGAGATCCTATTGCAAAAATCCGTTCAATATCATCATGCTTATCAACCAACAGATTACCCGTCGAACTTGCCATAAACACTTTAATTGCTGGCACATTTTCCACGGTATTTAATACATCTAAATTATCCACCGTGGCACCAATGTAAAAATTATAATTTGTCACAGAGGACTTTGCGGCCCGTGCCTTTTTGTCCGCCATCGCCTCTAAGGTGGTGCAATTGGGTGAATTATTTGGCATATCGAAAAAGGTCGTCACCCCACCAGATGCCGCCGCTCTAGACCCAGAAAGCAAATCTTCCTTATGGGTTGGACCAGGCTCTCGAAAATGAACATGGGTGTCAATTGCGCCCGGAAGAAGGGTAAGCCCCTCCCCCTTCACCACCTGTTCTGCAGAGTCAGAAAGCGACCAATCTACCTTCGCTATTTTTCCATTTTTAAAAAAGACATCCCCATCGCGGATGCCATCCGGAGTAACAATTGAAACCCCTTTTACAAGGACCGATTCAACCATTTACTCGCCTTTGCCCCAATATCACGCCTAAACTGAGCACCTTCAAACGAAATACAATCAACACCTTTATAGGCAGAATCAATCGCAGAGGCAATATCATCACCCTGCCCCACAACGGCCAAAACGCGCCCACCAGAAGTAAGAAGCTGATTATCATCACGTTTGGTTCCAGCATGCACAACATAAGGATTACCCGTTACAGAATCAACGCCGGTAATAACCCGCCCCTTTGCATAAGAACCCGGATACCCCTCTGAGGCCATGACAACGCAAACAGCCGCACCAGGCAACCATTCTAATTCAATTTCAGACAAACGCCCCTGCACCATCGCTTCAAATACATCAATCAAATCGGTTTTAAGGTGAGGTAAAACAATTTGAGTTTCCGGGTCACCAAATCGGGCGTTAAATTCCACCACGTTCACATCATTACCATCGATCATTAAGCCCGCATAAATAATACCGCAATAATGAATGCCCTCTGCTTTAAACTGGGCTAGTAAGGGTTCAAATACCTGTTCATTCACCATCTTAGCAATCGCAGGCGTTACAATAGGTGCGGGGCAATAAGCGCCCATCCCACCCGTATTTGGCCCCTTATCACCATCAAAGATCGCTTTATGGTCCTGCGCTGCCAACATCGGTTTAAAGGATTTACCGTCACAAAAGGCAAAAATACTGGCTTCTTCACCTTTTAAAAAGGATTCAATAATTACTTTTTGCCCTGCTCCGCTAAACACATCATTCACGAAACAATCGTTTAATGCATTAAGCGCCATCGCTTTATCTGTCGCAACCGTAACCCCTTTTCCTGCCGCTAATCCATCGGCTTTAACCACAATCGGGAACAACGGTGCATCTTCAATAAAAGTTATAGCAGAAACGTGGTCTGTAAATTCACCGTATGAAGCAGTGGGAATGCCCGCCTTAAGCATCATTGCTTTAGACCAGGCCTTAGAACTTTCAAGCTGAGCACCAATTTGTGTTGGCCCCACAATCGCTAATCCCGCTTCAATAAAAAGATCGGAAATACCAGCAGCCAATGGTGCTTCAGGACCCACAATTGTTAAGTCAATCTGTGTCTCTACGGCAAACGCCAAAAGACCCGATATATCCGTATCCTGAATCGCAACATTTGTACCCAATTGAGCAGTTCCAGGGTTACCCGGTGCGATAAACAACGAACTCAAACGTGGGCTTTTAAATAATGAAATGGCCAATGCATGTTCGCGGCCACCAGAACCAATAAGTAGAATTTTCATAACCAGCAGTGTAACAAATGCGAGTGTCTTAGACTAGTTTTATTGTGAAAACACCTTGAAAAAATCAGTGTAATTAGGTTATGATTATGGCTAATAAATTACCTTAAACGCGTAATCGTTAGTAAAAATACAAAACTCAGGATCATCAATGGATTGGAACGACCTACTTAATCTACATAGAAACCCAAACAAGCGCGAGTTATTGCACTTGCTAAAAGAGGTGAATAGCGCAGATGATTTTTGCCCTACGGCAACCGCATTCGCAAATTCAAAAGGCGGTAGTATTTTAATTGGAGTCGACTTTAATAATTTTCATCTTCGTGGTGCCAATGATGTTGATGAACAATGGATAATTAAAAGCATTGAAGAAAAGTGTCAGCCATCTATTGCTATTAACCTGGAAAGCGTCTATCGCAGTAATCATAAGATATTAATTGTTCATGTGTCTGAAGGTGGTCAAAAACCATACACATACAATCGCAGCTGCTATCTGAGAGAGAATGGAAAAACACGCCTAGCCACAATGCATGAGGAACAAGATTTTCTTCAAGCCGCCCAGAGAAATGCGTCCCATCACCCCGTAACAAGTCACGTGCAAACCGACTTCCAAGCATCACACATTTCAAATAAGCCCCACCCACTATCTACTCTAAATCTAGCTGATATTGCATCACCAGAAAAACAAAAAGCACCATTCCCACCTATCGTCACAGAGGCACCAATTGATACAACAGTAAATGACACGATTCAACCGTATGTAGAACTTGAATCTGAAATAGCTCTTGAAGTGCAGACAGAACAGACTTATGAGACAGAGACAGAAACGCAGAAAAACGCCTCTCTTCCAAGTAATGAAGATGAGATGTATATCGAGTCTGAGATTACAAATAAAATTGACGCCGCAAGTGATGATAATAGTCAACCCGTGTTTGACCCGACCAGCGTGGCAAAAACATACTTTCTTAATCGCAGACAAAAACGCGCATTAACATACTTAAAGCACCACGACGACATTAAAAATAA
The DNA here is from genome assembly GCA_027623425.1 of bacterium. Taxonomy (GTDB): domain Bacteria; phylum Margulisbacteria; class Marinamargulisbacteria; order UBA817; family JAQBTH01; genus JAQBTH01. Next base: position 30,524 of record JAQBTH010000017.1, read on the forward strand.
AAAATACAGAACCATGTATAAAGTCAGTCATAAGACAGCACATATAGAACTTGCCGATATGGTTGAAAAAGGAATCTTACGCGTTGAAGGGTCTGGCCGAAGCACAAGCTACGTCATCACACTTGGAAATGAACACAATGCCCCTCAACCCGCACAAATTAAACCGAAAAAGATAAACACAGAAAAAGCCCAGTCGTCAGGGAATCGAGATTATGACCGTTCGGAAAATATTTTTGAAGACGATGAAATTAACGCCGAAATATTAGAATCATCACTTTTAGAACTTAAAAACTTGATGGGTGAAGTTGAAGAAGCCGCAGAAAACCCCATAGAATACCCAACTGGTCAAAATTCATTTGATGACCGCCGAACATTTTTAATGACCTATTTGAAAAGTAACAACATGATTACGGATCACCATTACGCAGAACTATTGAATATCAGTATTTCAGTCGCACAAGATGATTTGGGTAAGATGGAAAACCGAAAAATGGTTAAGAAAATAGTGAATCTGGGTCAAATTTATTACCTCCTAGAAGCAGGCTCACTTTCGAACAATCAGAAAGATGACTCTGAACCACCCCGTATCTTAGCCCTGCCTTACTAACAGCTCAGAGAGGGTTCCCAATCGCGCAAAACAGGATCAAACCCTGAACGCGCCAATAATTCACAAACATCAATTAATGTTCTCTTATCTGATGTTTCAAACTGCTCCAGTTCCCCCAAGCCCGAATACCCACCTGGATCAGTACACGACTCCGCCGACATCTCAGTAATCGCAATATGCATCAAGCTATCCCTCAAAAGAGGTTTTTCCCGAGTTGAAAGTGAAATAATTAAATCAGGGAATACAAGACGAAATGCACATATATATTGCACCAATTCCGCATCAGAAATGGGAAATGGTGGGTCAAAATTACCAACCATTTTTTGAATACGCGGAAAACTCATACCTAACCGCACACGCCAATGGTGTTGACGCATATAATGCATATGCTCAGACAAGGCAATCGCCTCGTAACGCCAATCGCTTAACCCTAATAACGCACCCAAATTCACACGAAACATGCCAGCTGCCCCACCGTATTCAGCCGTAGGAATGCGTAAATCAAAATTACCCTTTTTCCCCTTTGGATGGTGCTTGGCATAAGAATGGCGTTCATAGGTTTCTTGATACACCGTCAAGGTACTTACACCCGCTTTAATTAAGCGCTCATACTCATGTTGTTTTAGCGGTTGAACTTCCAATCCTATTGATGAAAAATGAGGCGCCATAAGTAAAATAGCGTGCTCTAAATAATCAACACCTGCAATATCAGGCGCTTCACCCGTTAATACCAGTACATGAGCAAACCCGCGCTTTTTTAACGCATGAACCTCAGCCATAATTTCTTCATCAGACAGCACTTTGCGGGGCAATTTTTGTTCCATGCTAAACCCACAATAGGTACATTGATTGTAACAATAATTAGACAAATACAATGGCGCAAACAAACTCATCGTACGCCCAAATCGTTGTTCGGTGAGTTGTTTAGCACGCTGTGCCATGGGCTCTAAAAACGATTGCGCGGCAGGAGAAATCAGTACAGGGAAATCTGAAAATTGAATGGTGGGGCGAGACAGTACTTGTTTTACACGTGCTTCAGTAATAGTGTCGAGCCCCTTAAGCGTAGTGGGTATATCGAGCGAATTTAAACGTTCTAAAAAACTCATGCGTGTAAAAAACCAGTAAGCGGAGATGAGGCGGCTGCCACCTGAGACACACCTGGCAAACCGGATAAATACCCCATACGACCCGCTTT
>JAQBTH010000094.1 GCA_027623425.1 bacterium
CCAACGATGTTCTATTGGCGAACCCACCTCGTTTAAATGGTCAATTTCAACTTGCCGCGAATGGTGGAATAGAGGGTCTGCAGGACTTGGCTGCGTTTTACGAAGAAAATTTATCGGCGTTGGGTAATATAAATCGCCCAGATGAAATGGATGTGACACCGTTACAATATGCACTTGGCTACCGGGGTGTGAGTGTAGGGGTGAAAACCACAGAACCTGTGGCGGAGATGAATTGGGAAATGCTTGGCGCCTTGATGATGGTTAAGGGCCCTGAAACGTTGGATTTAACCAAGCCTATTTTTGGTAGTATTCCGCCAATGACGATTATGATGGGCAATATTATTAAAAAATATGCCAATAACCCAACGCTTACTACGTTAACGCAAGCGGATCGCGTGATGTTGAATTTTATTATGTCGCAAGCGGGTGTGGATGTGTTAATGAGTGGTACGGCCGATATGCCGGCACCATTTACTGAATTGTATGGGTTGTTGGCTCAAGACCCGGCGCCAGGCTGGGCACTGAATATCGAAGACATGGTAATTAGTGCCTATGGCCAACAGGTAATGGATAGGCCTGCTTCGGCGAGCACAAACCAAGATGTACGAACCTCTTTTTGGCGCAACCAACGCTTAATGGCAGCGGCGACGGGCAAAACGAATACTGGGGTTGTGCTGCGCGAGCATGCTGTTATTCAAGACCGATTGAAGGATGATTTTGCCAATAGTAGTGTGGATTTAAACCCTGTTTTAGGCAATTCTGCTTATTTAAACCATGTGGTGTGTAAGTCGTCTGATCCATCAACGGCTGTGGATGTGACCAATACGGCATTTGGTACCTTTGATACGGTAAGTGACTCTAGTGTGCCGCCAAGTGAAACGCAGCTCGAATCGGAATCGCAGCAAATTATTGCGGAAGTGCGCCGCCAGCTTGATGAACAAGCCGCTGCGATTCGTGATGCTTTTCAAACGGTATATGGGGATTTTGATTCCTTAGATCCAACGCAAAATCTGGCAATGCTAACGCCTCAAACACGCCAAGCGGTGTTGGCAAAACGCAATATGATGCAGCAATTGGCTTCCATTGAAAGCAAGCGTGAAGCCTTGATTGCATTGGAAGAGGAACTAACCACAGCCCACACGGAAGTGGCGGCGTATTGTGATAGATATGGTGATCCACAAACTGAATCAGAGGTGCAAGCCTTACTTATGTTCCAAATGCAACGTACCATTCGTATGGCAGAAATAAAAATGGAAATGCTGGCATTAAAAGAATCGCCTAGTGATGATGACCGAATGGTTTCGCGTCAATTGGGAGAAGTATTGCGCCTGGCGAATAAATTGCATACGATTCTGTCGGATAATTCACGGGTGAACCGAAAGCGTCGTAGCCGTTTGCTGAAAAGCGTTATGAAAGAAGTGAGTGGTGGGCAAGCAAAACAATCGGATGTGGTATTTTTCTTAACCGGTGGTGCGAAAGGCTTTCGTAAGGCATTGCACCGCGAAATTGCCAGGCCAACTGCCGGTGGTGATGCTGGTTATATGATGGGCAGTCCTTTGTTAAGTGGCATTGGCCGACTAACAAGTGCACAAGCGAGGGGCCGTATGTTCCGCGTGGTGACGCGACAGGACGCTCAAGAACGGCAACGTATGGCAGAAGCTATATACACCCACATTACAAAGATGTTTGCCGCCCGTTTTCATCCTGATGGTACTACCCCAGGTGCTTTGCAGGCCTTGTCCGTCGCGTTAGGCTTGCCCATTACCCAATTAATTGCTATGTTACGTGAAGATGGCTCCGAAACAACGGTGTTATCGCCCATTGAAATTGCCGCGTTGCAGCAGCTGGCCAAATTGAGGCAAGCAGATGAGAACTATGTTCCAGTGGATGGCAAGATTCCTGCTAAACTTCAGCTGTGGATGGCGCGTACTATTGATGTCGCAATTATAAAAGATAAATTAGTAGACGAGTATAATAAGTGTGTGGCAGGGAATTCCTTTTCTGATCCGTTTAATTTAAGAGATGAATCTACACATGCATTGTTAGAGGGTTCTGTCCATCTTACGGCCCTTCGCAACGGTATTTCTGATACGGGCGAATCCATTGGTCGTTTTAGCTCGCAAGAATCCAGCACATTGGCAACGGCGCTTATTATGAAAAGTAAGTCGGGTCAGGGGCTTAGTCTGGGCGAGCAAATCTGGTTGGAACGCCACATATTAGAGCAGTTGGAACATGGTATTACGCCTGACGCGGGTGCGCAATCGTATGTGCAAGACCGTATTCATGGTGGTACGAACGCTGCTAATGTGTCTCATACTACTCATCGCCTAGTGCAGTGGGCCATTGCAAATCCAACAGAGGTGTTTGGTAATTCATCTCAGCTGCTTCCACCAGAAGAGCAGGCTTGGCAGGATATGTTTGCCAAATCTGATTATATTGCTCAATTAAGTGGCCATGCCGCGGTTGGGTTTATCCGTAGTGGGAGTGGTGCAGACTTATATGCACGTGTTATGGATCGCTCAGAACCTTATGCCTCTAAGGGCACAGAATTAGAGGCCTTGGCAAATTTGGCCGCTGAATTGGTGCGTATGGATGGCGCAAGATATAAACCATTTATGGACCGTATTATTGAACTAGGGATTAATGAAATTGACCGTGATGGATTTAATCCGCATAACGATGCCCACGCATTGGTTGCACGGGTACTAGACCAATGTTTAAGCCCTGATGGTCAGTTTCGTGCCAGTAGTATGGCGCCTAAAATGACGCCTGCCATGTTAGCAAAAGCGAAGCAAGCAAAGGGTGTGATTGACCGTGCCTTAGACGGTGGGTCGCGAGCAGATCAGAGGGCGCGATTGAAGGAATTTCGTACACGCTTAGCGGGTGATGGCACTAATTTATCCTCTGTTGAAATGCGTGGTTTTGGTGGTGTGTTTGGCACTGGTAATGGGTTTGACTTTACCGTACCTGGTGTGGGCACTGTGGCCACTGGCCAACTTCCCGTGGTGGTGACGTTGGATGCGTCTGGAAATTCATTTAAAACGCGGGCTGCCATTGGGTATTTAAGCGAAATGGGTTTACCGGTACAAGTGCGTGATGCAACAGATAGAGATAGCTTGTATTGGGCTAAAGATTATTTTGTGACGCATTCACAAGATGGAATTGCTGAGACACTTTATTTAAGTGACGAAGCGTCTGTCACTGCAAGTGGATTACGACCCTATGCTGAGGGTGTTGTGCGTGATTACACACCATAGATGGCGCCGCCAGCAGCGGAACCGCCAGCTGTTAGCGTTGCGGATAGTGATGGTGATGAATTGCCGCGGCCCCTGGCTGGTGGATTACCGGAAGAACGGCCTAAAAAGCCAGCAGCAGCCTCTAGAATCCCTAGAAGGACGCGAACTGGGCAGGCGCCCTCTGGTGGTTTCCCGCCTGGCTAATGGACTTGATGGCGCTGCTGCCACAGTATAGTTCATTGCTGTTCGTATGAGGGCTTAGGCTCGTTCTTTTTACTTCATTTTGGTATAATAGCGTAGCCAAATGTGAAAGGAGACGCGTGTATGGCTATACCAGCCAGTGCCGCTGTAGCAGCCCCACCACCGGTATCGTTGCAAGAGGTGTTTCAAAAACGCCCGCAACCTGTTGCATTAGGCGCACCACAAAACCGCGCTTTATTAATGCCACATCCGTTGGCTTTTGGCGATGGGTTGGCCTCACAACTTCCTGTTCCTGGCATGCGCCAGCCTGAGTTACAGCAGATAGTGTTTGGTCATAATCTTGGCCAATGGGCATTAGACAATTCTGCTATTACCGACCCAGTGGATTTGGCACGTGGTCTTGCTCGGGATTTATCGACTATTCAAGCTGGTATTAGTGCGCAGCCTGCTAATGTACCGCTCTCTGCCACCGTACTAACGGATGAAATTGAACAGAAGATACAAGCGTTAACAGCGTATCTAATGGGCAATACGGATATGAAAGCGGTGACCCCGTTACTTGCCTCATTGGTGCCTATTTCAAATGCATTAATTGCGATTCAAGCCCATTTTCAGGGCACTTTATCGGATACTCAGGCCCCTGCGTACCCCTTCGGTAGCCTGGGATTAACGCGTTTGGCGGCCAGTGTGGCCTATTTGTGCGCCTTACACTCCAAGGAGTTAGACCGCTTTAATCCAACTCAGGCGCAATCGTTAACGCTGTTGGTGGGGGCTTACGCGCGTCAGTTGGTGAATAGGGGGGCGATTGAACCGGCAAGCACTGATCCGGTGCAGGCTAACGTGCTTAAAATGCGAATGGGCCACCTTGTGGACTTGCAAATGGTGGATGAGGCAGCAGATAATTGGTTTGCCGCCTCAGCTGAGGAGCTGGCCGATATTAAGCAATGGCAGGATATCGCTCAGCTTAATTACTGGTGGTTAAACGTTCAAATTGGCGATATGGCAGCTGCCCGAACAAAGGCGTTATCGCGCTTAAATTTGCTGCGCCGCTTGAATGGTTTTGCGCAAGCAGAAGGCCGTGTGGATGCCACTCAAGCGCGTGATATTATTCACGATTTAGCATTGCTTCAAGATGACGATGTGGTGCAAACTAATTTGCCAACTTCCATACAAGATAAGGCACGCGCGCGTATCGTGACTTATTTTAATGCTCAACCCCAGTCACACGCACTACGTGCCCAAATGAGCAATGCCATTCGCCACTTGATTGGCCAAAATACCCAGTTATCAACTGACGAACAGAAATTGTTTCGCGATAATGCCATGTTTTTGTTGTGTTCCCCTGGAAAGCAATACGCCGATTATTTAGTAGGTGGTGATGCGTCGCAACCTATACGTGTTTCAGTGTCCGATTCTGGTGAGTTACGGGTGAAGATTTTGAAAGAGGAATCTGAGCGTGTTCTGCCATTTTTACAAGAATTACGCCGATTAAATAAAGTAATGGGGCGTGACTTATTCCCTGTGAAGGTGGGTGTTTGGCGGGCCTCTGATACGCTAGGTGCTGCCGACGAGATGGCACAAATGGATTTAGAAGAGGCAATAGAGTTGTGTTCATCAGATTTTGAGCTGTCTTCGGTTTCTGACTATTCAGAGTCACCACCTGTTTATGAAATAGAGAAAGAAAGGGCATGGCAATTTCTTGTGCAATCAGGGCCTGCCACTCTGTTTTTACGCCGTTTATGGACAGGGCCAAGTAATGAATCTGAATCGGAGGGTGCCCAAACTCCCCAAACTAGGCGGGCCAGTATTATGGCTCGGCAGGAATTGCGATCTGCCCGTAGTGGCGAGGATATTCCCGTTCAAATTATGCAGCAACGTCAGGCTGCAAGTGATGA
>JAQBTH010000095.1 GCA_027623425.1 bacterium
ACTCGGTCATTGGCGATAGAACTCGCCCCAAAAGGGATTTTAGTTAATGGAATAATGCCAGGGGTTACCGACACCAAATCATTTAGAGCCGTTAGCGATGTAGACAAAGTACTTGGTGAAGCGATGCAACGAACAGCAACTGGTCGATTATGTTCTCCAGAAGATGGCGCTAACGTCGCCGCGTTTTTATGCTCTAATCAAGCAAGTATGATTTGTGGGCAATTTATCATCATTGATGGAGGAACATTCATTTTAGGGTAAATATGAAACGCACTACACTTCTTCTTCTAATCCTAATTGTTCTTCCGAGTTGTAATGACTCCAAAAAACCGGATATTTCAAGCATTCCCAAAGTAAAATACTTAACCTATGTGGACTATAAAGCTAACGCTGAATCTAAAAATGAAACTAAAAACACAATAGAAGGATTCAATTTCAGTCCCCCACCCCATTGGCAGAATCAAGACGCCTCTGGAATGCGACTACTTAGCTATGTCATTACCGAAAAAGAAAAAATAGCCAATTTCACGTTAATCAAACTTGTTGGCAGAAGTGGATCAATACTTGAGAATGTAAACCGTTGGAGAGGTCAATTAGAGCTAAAACCACTAACCAACACCCTATTATCAAAGGCAATCAACGTTATGCCTAGCCAGGTGGGCGACTTTCAATTCATCGATATTCAACGCATTCAAAAAAGAGGCGAAGAGACTGACCGAATTTTAGCTGCAATCTTACACAAAGACGGTTCCACTTACTTTTTCAAACTCATGGGCCCCCATAATTTAGTCGGGAATGAAAAGGCTAATTTCGTGGAATTTTTAGAAAAAATAACAACTGCATCAACGCAAGATAAGCCATGAAGAAACAAATCATTAAAGTGTTATCATCTCTTGAGTTAGCAATAACATGCTTATCTGTATTGTTTATACTTACGGTTATAGGCACCATCGCTCAAGTGAAATTAGGGATCTTTTTTGCCGTTGAGCGCTATTTTAATTCATGGGTCATCACCTGGAATGCAACACCAAATCTTGCCCTTCCAGTGTTTCCTGGTGCCCTCACAATTGGAGTAGTTTTACTAATCAATTTAATTGCATCACACTTCACGCGTTTCAAATTAACGAAAGACAAGATTGGTATCTGGTGTACCCATTTCGGATTAATTCTTCTGATCATTGCAGGTGGTATTAGCGCATGCTCCCGGTACGAATCCCAAATGGCCCTCGAAGAGGGAGAACGTAAAAATTACTCAGAAAATAGTCGTGAAATGGTATTCGACATCATTGACCAAGGCCAACCCAATCAAGACAGACTCATATCCTTCCCAAGCACGTTCAATAAAAAAGGGGCTTTTCTTGAACACGAATCTCTACCGTTTAAAGTTGAAATTACCGATTACTATCCTAATAGCAAACTCATCAAATCACAGAACAGAAGAACGTCACACGGATTAGGCGAAGACCTTAGCGTAGCAAATATTCCAATCAGCACAAATGACAACGTCCCTAATTTACCCGCAGCATATATTACAATTTTAGATACAAACAACGAAATATTAGGCACATTAATGCTTAGCGCAGAAACCGAATTAAGCCAAGTGGTGCCAGGGTTTGAAACCATGTTAATCGCCCTACGACCAAAACGCGTCTACTTTCCATTCCACATTGCATTAGACGATTTTACCCATGAGAAATACCCCGGAACACGAAAACCCAGCTACTTTGAATCTCGAATAACCATTCATAACAACGAAGGCGTTCCAGAATTAGAAGCACGCATCTATATGAATCACCCATTACGATACAGCGGACACACCTTTTTCCAAGCAAGCTATGATAAAGAAGACACGGTATCCGTACTTCAAGTGGTCAAAAACCCAAGTTGGCTACTTCCGTATATTGCATGTGTGTTTACGGCGATTGGCTTAGGAATACAATTTTGGCAGGGTTTTGCTAAATACCGAAGAAAGCAAAAGAAGGAGGTCAATCCTAATGCTCTGGTTTAATCGCGCAGTAATCGCACTCGTTTTAGCGTGGTGCGTCACACCATACTTTTTGGACACAAATCGCTCCTACTACAACCTAAAGGAATTTGGAAGCATACCTGTTTTACATGATGGCAGAGTAAAACCAATAGATTCAGTCGCACGAAATAGTTTGCTAATCATTTCAGGCAAACAACGCATTTCGCACAATGGATTACGCTATTCACCAATCGAATGGTTTTTTGAGATTAATACAAATCCGAAGCTATCCGATACATTTGATCAATTTCTAGTGGAAAACCCTGTACTATTTGCCAATCAAGGTGGCAAGTTTGATAAAGCAAAATACCGCACCAATTATAAATTCTTAAAATCACAAGACACCATTCTTGAAACACAATACAAAATGGCCAGTGGCATTGAGAGTAAAGCCCGAACACCGTTTCAGCGTGAAGTCGTCAACATCAGTAACCGCATAAACACTTATGTACGTCTTAAAAACACCATACAACCTGAAGATGCCAAAGAATTCCAGCATGAATTGGAACAATATGAAAAAGTAATTCCCATTGGTTTAAACGCCCTAAAATCTCATTCGGATACACCAAACACTAAAAGCATTGCGTTAGCCCAAATGAATCAATTTTTCAAACGGTATCGCGCCTTAGATGAGATTGCACTCTATCACCCCATTCCAAGCTTAGATAATGAAAAATCCATCACATGGAAAAGCACTGGCGCTCAATTACTTGCAAAATTGGATAGCAAAACACCCACCCACCCAGCGACCAGCTATTTTATAGATATACTGGCTGCGTATAAACAAAAAGACGCGGCTCTATTTAACAACCTTACTGCAAACCATCTAAAATTTTTAAAAGCCGAAATCCCTAAAATCACCAAAAATGCGCAAAGAGAAGCAAACTTTAATAATGCCAATTTCTTTTACAAATGCATCTTATTGTATTTTATTGCGCTATTAATTCTTTTAGCCGGATGGGCAACCAGCTCCAAATCCTTGCAAAAATTAAGTTATATTATTGCGATTACAACATTTGGAATCCACACAGGTGCGCTACTCATTAGAATGTTGATTCAAGGAAGACCGCCTGTGACAAACTTGTATTCGTCAGCCATTTTTGTTGGTTGGATAGCGGCAGGCATCAGTCTACTTATCGAGCGCATAAACAAACTAGGCTTCGGCACATTCGCTGCAAGCTCAGTGGGCGCACTCACACTAATCGTAGCACATCACTTTGCACTGCAAGGCGACACAATCGAAATGATGCAAGCGGTGCTAGATTCTAACTTTTGGCTCGCAACCCACGTCGTTACCATCACAATGGGTTATGGCGCCATGTTTATGGCAGGCAGCTTGGCACACATCTATATCATAGGCGGTTTCCTATTCAAGAAATTCAGTAAAGAACACGCCAAAGCACTAACATCAATTACCTACGCCACATTATGTATCTCGATCCTCCTCAGCTTTATTGGCACTGTTTTAGGCGGTATTTGGGCAGATCAATCGTGGGGCCGATTCTGGGGATGGGACCCGAAAGAAAATGGCGCTATACTCATTGTGTTATGGCTCGCCATCGTTCTACATTTGCGCCTAGCCGGTCGCATCAAACAACGAGGATTAATGGTAATGTGCATTTTTGGTAACATGGTATGCAGCTTCTCTTGGTTTGGTGTAAACCTATTGGGTATAGGCCTACATAGCTACGGCTTCATGGAAAAAGGGTTCTTATGGTTATCCACTTTTTGGATCATTCAAATTACAATTGCATGTATCGGACTTTTACCTAAATCACTTTGGAAAGGGGAAGTAAATTGAGCGATTTAAACGATTTAAAAACCCAACTAGACACGCAAAACGCAACATTTCTAAATGGCTTACTAGAATTCCTACGCTTTCAAAGTGTAAGTACAAACCCAGACAAAAAAGCGGACACGCTTGTTTGCGCTGATTTCGTTCTAAACGCACTAAAATCCATCGGTCTAGACAACGCACAATTGGTTCAAACAAACGGTTATCCAGTGGTATATGCCGACTGGCTTCATAACGAGAATGCCCCAACAGTGCTTATTTACGGTCACTATGACGTGCAACCAGAAGATCCTATCGAACTATGGTCTACCCCACCCTTTGAGCCCACAATTGTGAATGGAAAAATAATTGCCCGTGGTGCATCAGATAATAAAGGCATGATTTGGGCCCATATTTGCGCCGTAGACATGTTACTGAAGAACACGGGAACATTACCAGTAAACATTAAATTTATGATTGAAGGCGAAGAAGAGATTGGCTCACCAAATCTTGCACCCGCATTAGCCCAAAATATAGACTTGTTCAAAGCAGACCTTTGTTTGGTTTCGGATAACCCAATGTATGACGCAAATACACCATCAATAACCACCAGCCTTCGAGGGCTCGTTTATCTGCAAGTCAATGCGACGGGAGCCAATACAGACCTCCATTCTGGCCAACACGGTGGCAGCGTACCAAACCCATTAAATGCACTATGCAGCATCATCGCAAAGCTTAAAGACGAAAACAATCGCGTCACCATACCCGGCTTCTATGACGATGTGGAACCCATTTCCCCCATCATCAAAAAAAACCTAGAAACTATGCATTTTGATCAAAACGCATACAAATCCCAACTTGAAATTGATGCATTAGCTTGCGAATCGGGATTTAGCCCACAGGAATGTTGGTGGTACCGCCCCACCCTAGATGTAAATGGCATTATGGGCGGATACACTGGCTCAGGTGCAAAAACTGTTTTACCTTCAAAAGGAATGGCAAAAATAAGCATGCGCTTGGTCTCAAAACAAAATCCTAAAACAATCACTAAACTAGCTATTGATTACATACACTCCCTCTGCCCACCCGGAATAAAACTAAATATCTCCGATGAATTTGGAATGTGTTTTCCAGCTGAAACACCA
>JAQBTH010000096.1 GCA_027623425.1 bacterium
ATATCTGATCGTATTAAGAATTTTATTCTGGATACAATTCCAGGGCGCAAAATTGTACTTCACGGTAGCTACTTCCCTACATCCGCATTAAAAACAATGTTAATTGCTAGCCGTGGAAAGATTCGCCCTACTTACAACGCGGCTTACGAATGTACTTTAGTTCAAACCGATACTGACATGCGTGATAACCTGAAAATCAAATTGGGTCACAGTGATGAGTTTACTGATATTATCTCCCAACTTTTACCATTAGATATTCCTCAAATTTATATTGAATCGTTTCAAAATCTGCAACAGCATGCCCTTTCCTATGGCAGTGCGCCACGTGCCATCTTCACCGCCAACTCACTTTGGTGGAACGACCCATTTAAACTCTGGTCCGCTAAATGCTTGGATACCGGAACACTTTTATTGGGTGCACAGCATGGCGGTAATTATGGTGCGGTGCGATGTTTACCTGCTGAGGTTCAAGAGGTGGCGCTTTGTGATCGCTATTATTCATGGGGCTGGACAAACAGTTTAGACAATAAAACGAATACCCCAATCATACCTATGCCTGCAAACAAATTAATGAATAATCCCCAATGGACACCTAAAAAAGGCAGTAAAAAAAAGGGACTCTTGCTGGGCACCACTTTTCCTCATCGGCATATTATCCGACTCTCCAACACTTCGCACACTTTATCAATTCAGTATCAGCCCACACCCGTTGTAACATGGCCCTAAGGCTTTATCTGTCAGATAGAGGATGGGAGATGAAGGAGCGGTGGGCAGCATTATGCCCAGATTTAAGTTTAGAAGGCACCGATATTCCTTTTCTAGACAGACTGGCTGAATCGGAATTATATATTTGTGACCATATATCCACCACTTATTTAGAATCTATCGCAAGTAACCACCCCACCTTGCTTATTTGGCACGCTGAACAAGAGCCGTTACGACCGTCTGCACAGCCCTACTTTGATGCGTTACTCAAACAGGGAATTTTACATCATAATGCTGAGGATGCGGCGAAATACCTTGATGGTATTGTCTCTGATATCCCGACGTGGTGGCAAGCTCCTGAAAGACAAAAAGTCATATCGGATTTTCGTACTCACTTTGCCTTGGGGTCACCCAATGAAATTCAAGAATGGGTGAATGAATTTCTCTCACTAATTTAGACTCGGCGACGTCAATCGACATATCTGCACTACCTACGGTATAATTTTAGCTGAGACTTTTTCTCAACTGGAGGAACTTAAAATGACAACATCAACATTTTTAGAAGATTATTTTGATTTATACAAAGACGCATTAGCCGATACGGCTGTTTATGCTCAGATAGATGCCTTTGTCGCGTTACTACAAGAGACCCAAGCTAAAGGTGGAAAAGTTATTTTTGCCGGCAATGGTGGGTCTGCCGCAATGGCATCCCATACCTCAGTGGATTTAACAAAGAATGCGGGTATTCGCTCTATTAATTTTAACGAAGCCGATTTAATCACGTGTTTTGCTAACGATTATGGCTATGAACGTTGGATGGAAAAAGCGCTAGAATTTTACGCCGATGCCGACAAAGACGCCGTGGTGCTGATTAGCTCATCTGGCAAATCGCCAAACGTTGTGGCGGCAGGTAAGTACTGCAATGCGCAAAACATGCCACTGGTTACCTTTACCGGGTTTGATGAAACCAACCCATTGAAGCAGCTCGGCCAGCTTAACTTTTTTGTAAAGAGTAAGGGTTACAACGTGGTTGAAATGGTGCATCACATATGGATGTTGGCCGCAGTAGATGCCATTATTGGTGCTGTGGAGTATTCCGCTTAATTTTTTGCTAAAGCTGTGATGTAAATCATCGATAATATCTCTACGGGAAAAGGTAGGGAATTATGAGTGAACATCCAACAGTTTTACTTGCAATACAAGATAGTGCTGTTTGTCAGCAATTGATTGATCATCTGCAAGACCAGAATATACATATTGTCGCCGTAAGCGATAGCGACACTGCGCTGGCAATGTGTTTAGAATGGGATTTTTCATTATTGATTGTTGGCACAGATTTAGAACCGATGGGGGGATTCCCAGCCTCTAAGGTGATACGACTTAATGAACGAAATGCGCATTCACCCATGATCATATTAAGTAACGACGCGTTTATTGATGCGGCTATTATTCATGACAAAACCGAATTCTTAATGTCGCGCCATTCGCTTCTTCAACCGATGAAGCAGTTGTTTTTTAATATTAAGCATACGTTATACCCTGGCTAAAGCATCGATATATTTCGATGCATCTTTTGTTGTGGCATACCCCGATATAACTAGTGATTGACGGATGTGGCGGTAACAGCAAGCAGTCCCTTATGATACAACCCCATGCTATTTCCCTTTTTCCCTGTAGCATGACCTGTACGCCACCCCACTCCCAATCAAGGTTAATCAATTTCCTGGCGGTCGCGGTAAAAGCGGCCGCTAGGTCTATTTTCAGGCTGTTGGGCCAGCCACACTGCCGTTGCAACGCCTTCACTCACATCTCTGGTTGCGTTAGGCCCACCCATATCTGTTTTGACCCATCCCGGGCAAATGGAATTTACTTGAATGTTATACCCTTCTGTTTCTGCAGCCAAAATACGCGTTACTGCATTTAATGCCGTTTTAGACAGTCTGTAAGCGGCAAAGGACCCATTCATATCTGATAACTGCCCCATTTCTGATGAAAAATTGATAATGCGCCCATAATTATGCTCAATCATCATTGGAACAATGGCTTGCGACATACGAATCGCACCATACACGTTCACATCCATTGTGTCGCGAATTCGGTTGATATCCACATTTAATATACTCGCATTTTGGGGGTCAAAGCTATCTAGTAATACGCCTGCGTTATTCACTAACACATCTACTCTTCCATATTTCTGCCGACAAAATGCCGTAAATTTAGACACACTTTTATCGCTTGCCACATCTAAGTTATGGTAGTCGACTTTCAACCCATTGCGATGCAGTTCATCGACAGCCTTTAAGCCCTTTGTGTCATCTCGGCTGGTTAACACAACCTTAAAGTTTAGATCAGCCAATTGGCGGACTAATTCTAAACCCAAACCGCGATTTGCGCCGGTTACAACGGCAATTTTTTGATTCGACACGTATGCGTCACTCCCTTACTTCCCCCATACATGCCATTGTAGAAAAGACAGAAGTGAAAGGCAACAGAGTTCTAAGTTGACTTTACCCTCAAGTTTAAACTACACATAAAAAAGGGAATATACATTATATAAGTTACGATAACTAGTTATTGGGGGTTCATGCAATGCGACCAATGCGACATTTTTTTCGTCATTTTATTATTCTTTTAATGGTGTTTGGTATTTTTAGTGCCTGTTCAACGTCCGGTGGTTCAGGTGTATCAACAGTTCAATCGTCTGACAATACTGATGATGATGAGTCAAACAATGAAGATTCTTTGACTGTTCCAACCTCACTTTCGCTTAGCGCATCAAGCCCGACTGTGTATATAGGTCTTGGACGAACATATACTGTAAGTGCGGAACCAAACGGAGCGAACAATGCCGTAACATGGGCAATAGACGATGATGAAATTGCCACTATTAGCGCTGGCGTTGTAACCGGACTCAGTGAAGGGACTACTGTTATTACTGCAACGTCTATCTTGGCACCGGGTGTTGTTGTGACACAATCGGTTACAATCGATACGGTTGAATGGAATGAAAAAACCAGTTTAACTGAGGCTCGATATGGATCTCAGGCTGTCACCATGGATGGGGGCCTTTATTTAATTTCAGGGCGCGTCGTAGAATACGATAGTAAGGTGCAATATACCGATGATGGCGGTGACTCGTGGAGTGTCAAAGTCGCCACTGCCAATTTTGAAAAGCGTGTATATCATTCTGCCTATACAGATGGCGACGCACTATGTGTATGGGCGGGCGTAGACAAAATGGCACCACCATGTCCGATGTGTGGTCTTCAAATGATGACATAACATGGGAGCAAGCTATATCTACCGCAAATTGGGCTACGCGCCACGCGGCCTCCGCTATTTATTACAATTCTAAGCATTGGATTATGGGTGGATTTAGCACTGGAACAACGCCTATTGCAGATGTGTGGAATAGTACCGACGGGATTACATGGACATTGGTCACCGATTCGCCTGCTTGGGCTGCAAGAGGGTGAGCTAATGTCGTCGTGCATCAAGATAAGATGTGGTTTATTGGTGGTTACTTAGCGGGCGGCGCTGCCAGTGATGAAGTGTGGACCAGTACTGATGGTATAACATGGACTGAAGTAATCGCAGTGGGCGACAAGTGGGATGCTCGTTCTGCACAGTGTACCGTTGTGTATGACAATAAAATATGGGTCATTGCTGGGTATACGGATGAGGGAGTAGACAACCAGGTTTGGTACAGTGAAAATGGTATAAATTGGACCCAACTAACATCTGAAGGAGACCGCTTTGGCAACCTCTACGACCACTCCTGTGCAGTGGTTGACGACACGATATTAGTGATCGGCGGGTTTGTTTCAATAGATGAAGTGTGGTCGCTGGATATTCTAAATTAGTCTTAAACAGCGGCTATTCTCGCGGTGGCGCCACACTGACTCCGCTTTCATTCAACCAATGTACTTCTTGGTTCGTCAGATAAAAATGTTGTGGCGTTCGAGAATTCCACATGACAACGCGTAGCATATACACATCTAACTTAACGTGTTGGCAGCTTATTCTCGACTCTAAGAATGCATTAATTTCGTCGCGATTCATATTCAAGAAAGGGTTTCCACCCGGCACCAATGGCGCATTAGAGAACGTGTCTGGTTCAGAATATGGATTTAAGCGTACGCGGGTTGCTCTGGGACTTGAGGATGGAACAAGCGTCACATTGTTGAGAGAAGTGCCCCGGAGGGGCCTTATTTCTGGCACCCTAGCAACAGC